>DATMMM010000020.1:0-13536 GCA_035569735.1 Allostellaceae bacterium
AACGACGCCGTTCACGAACCAGGGTTGATCGGAAGGCGGCACCGGCGCCGAGCGATACCATCGAGAGCGCGCGACGACGCGCAGGCCGCGCTCGGCCATGAGGGAGAGCGCCGCCTCGAGACTTCGAGGCGGCGCGCCGAACTCCGTGCTCGCGAGATTGGCGCCCAGGCCGATCAGGATCATCGCACGCGCGCGACGACGGCGACGCGGCCGCGGCTCTCGCGTCTTGACGCTCGCGGGCTTTCCTTGGCAAATGAGCGCCGATCGGGGCATTTCAGCCAAGCCAATTTCATCAGGAGCGCATTGACCATGTTCTATCCGCAGGAAAGGATCGCGATCTTCATCGACGGGGCCAATCTCTACGCCGCGGCGCGCGGCCTCGGTTTCGACATCGACTACAAGCGGCTGCTCGATCTCTTCGCCTCGAAGGGCCGCTTGATGCGCGCCTTCTACTATACGGCGCTGATCGAGGATCAGGAGTATTCGCCGCTGAGACCGCTGGTCGATTGGCTCGATTACAACGGCTACACCATGGTGACCAAGCCCACCAAGGAGTACACGGACGCCATGGGCCGGCGCAAGATCAAGGGCAACATGGATATCGAGCTCGCGATCGACATGCTCGACATGGCTCAATACCTCGATCACGCCGTGCTGTTCTCGGGCGACGGCGATTTCCGGCGCCTGGTGGAGGCGGTGCAGCGGCGCGGCGTGCGGGTGAGCGTGGTCTCGACCCTGCGCTCGCAGCCGCCCATGGCGGCGGACGACCTCAGGCGCCAGGCCGACACTTTCATCGAGCTGCAGGATCTGGGACCGCAGATCATGCGCGTGCGCGAGGAGGGCCAGCGCCCGATGCCGGTGCACGCCGGCGCTGACAATCTCGCCTGAGCGCGCGCTTGGGATGAGCGAGGGGCCCGGCCCCGACTGTCCGCGCTGCCCGCGCCTCGTCGAGTTCCGCCACCGGCATCGGCACGCCGAGCCCAACTGGCACAATGCCCCGGTACCCTCGTTCGGCGAGCTGACGGCGCGGCTGCTGATCGTGGGGCTGGCGCCCGGCCTCAAGGGCGCGAACCGCACTGGCCGTCCCTTCACCGGCGACTACGCGGGCCAGCTGCTCTACCCGACCCTCAAGAAATTCGAGTTCGCCACCGGCGCTTACGCCTCGCGCGCCGACGACGGGCTCCGGCTGATCGACTGCCGGATCAGCAACGCGGTCCGCTGCGTGCCGCCGGAGAACAAGCCGGAGCCCCGGGAGATCGCGAGCTGCAACGGCTTCCTCGCCGAGGAGATCGCGGCCATGCCGAGGCTCACGGCGATCCTGGCGCTGGGCGCCATCGCGCATGGCGCGGTGCTGAGCGCGCTCGGCGAGCGGAAGTCGGCCCATCCCTTCAAGCACGGCGCGATCCACACGCTCGGGTCCGGCACCCTGCTCGCCGACAGCTATCATTGCTCCCGCTACAACACGAACACCGGCGTGCTCACGACGGAGATGTTCGAGGCGGTGTTCGCGGAAATCCGGCGGCGCCTGCGGGGGAACCGGCCTTAACGGTTTGATAACGCCGCCGCGGCGAGGGTGACGCGACCAGCGCCACCCTCCCGAGGGAGATTTGCATGCAGGTGACGGCAGGACCGGACGGCTTCGTCGCGACAGCGGAAACGCCGGACTATCGCGCGCATGTCCTGCTCGCGGAGTACCTGCGCGAGCGGCATGCGGCCGGCGGCGCGGCGCTCGAGCGGGCGCTGCCTCGCTTGCGCAAGGAGCTCTCGAAAGCCGAGCTCGTGGCGCTGATCCGCGCCATCCATGCGCGGATTGGCTGGATCGGCGGGCACGAGCGAGAGCTTTCGGAACCGGGTCGATGGCAAGAGTTTCTGGCGCAATTGGCGCGCAATCTCTATGCGCCGAGACTGCCGTTCGAGGCGAGCGACCTGATCCTTATGCTGCAGAGTCACCGCCAAAACCGCGCGCTCTGGTCCTTCGGGCCGGAGGAGCTGCTGGTCGTCTACCTCGAGACGCACGATCTCACGCCGGAGCTGGCGGCGGAGCTCCGGCACTTTCAAAGCGAGCTTCAAGGCGTTCCCGGCGGCATGAAATACCAGAACCAGGCCGGCTATCAGGTGGCGCTGGCGCACGTGCATATGCTGCTCTGGCACGACGAGAGCGATCCGCTCGACGCCGCGCATTGCTGGAGCGACGGCGTGCGCCGCGACCTCCGCGCCATGACCGGCGAGCGCAAGGCGTGTTGGAAAGCGCTCTTGCGGCACATCAAGGGGAACGCGCCCGCCAAGCCGGCAAAGAGCTGGCTCAAGGAAGCCGAGCAACGGCTGGACGCCGTCGGACGCGAGGGTTTTCGCGCGTGCCTCCGCGCCTGGCTGGCCGCCTTCCGCACCGCCGAGCCGCAGCGCCTGAGCGTCGCCGGAAGCCATATCCTCAGGGGCCTGCTCTGGTACGCCGCTCTGGCGCGTGATCCCGAGCTGGCAGCCGACGCTCTGGCGCTCCTGGATGCCACCTGGAAGGCGAAGCGGAATCTGGACAAGGTCATGGTGGCGCTCGTAAGCGTGCTCGAGACGCTGCCGCCGGCGAGCGCCTGGCCCTCGCTCCTGCGCCTGCAGCAGGAATGGCCCACCAGCAGCGTCCAGGTCGAGCGATTCCTGAAGAAGACCGCGGCCGAACTCGGCATCACCGAGGAGGAGCTGAAGGCGCGCGCGCTCCTCAAGCCGAAGCTCGAGATCGGCGAGCAGGTCGAGCGGATGATGGAGCGCCTCGGCGAGCAGCGAGCGATGGTCCGCGTGCGACTTCCTCGGGACGAGTGACGCCCACGCAAATCCGCCCCGCTCAGGTCGGGCCGTCGTGGCCGGAGGCGACCCGCATAACTCCCCGGACCAGGTCGCGAAACGCGTCGTCGAAGTTCACGCCGCTGATGCTCCAGGCGTAGTCGGTGCCGTGCCAGCGCAGGTGCCAGGATCCCACCCAGCCCGGCAGCTCCTCCCTGAACTCGAGCGTACCCGCGACGACCGCCTGATCCGGAGTCGACGTGACCTTGGGCGACGGAAACCCGCCCATGCTCACGCCCCATCGAGCAAGCTCGGCCTCCGTGGGAATGCGCACGGTCATGGCAACATCCTGGGCGATCGTGGCCAGGGAACCCGCCTGATCGGCGCCGGTGGGGTTCTCGGCGCTCAGCAGATAGGATTTGGTCACGCGCTCGACCGCGAGCACTGGTACGATCACTGGGCGCTCGCCGAGCCAGGAATGCTCGCCGAGATCCGCCAGCGCCGCATCGATCTTGCCGGGGTCGAACACGACGGTGAGATTATAGGGCCGGTCGTAGGTGCCCTGGTCGTCATGCACCTTGATGCCGGCCATCTGGTCGACGTAGTCGAACTTCGTCACCAGCTGATCGGCGTGGATGGAGAGTTCTCCAACCCGTGGATCCAGATCGAGCCGCGGCTCGCCCGATAATTTCACCAGCACCTCGCGCAGGGCTCGCGCGAACCCGGACGGCCGGCTGCGCATATCGTAGCCGGTGACGATCACCGTCGTCTTGTAAAGATCGCCGGTGGCATCGGCGCCGGCCGGATGGGCGGGAAGCGCGAGGGAGGGTGTCGCCAGCGAGAGCACGAGAAGCAGCTTCGCCAAGAACCGCCGACACCGGGCGCGCCGATTGTCCATTGTGCCTCCCCATTCTCACCATCTATATCTATTTAGACGGTAATGTAGCGGAATCACGGACTTTCGACAACCCGTCGCCGCCGACTGGCTCGAGCGCTCCTCAAGCGTTGCGCGCTCGCAGGATGCGCCCCTTCTGGCGCTGCCAGTCGCGCTCCTTCTCGGCGGCGCGCTTGTCGGCTTTGCGTTTGCCCTTGGCGAGACCGATCGCGACTTTGGCGATGCCGCGCTCGTTGAAGTAGAGGCCGAGCGGCACCAGGGTCATGCCATCGCGGGTGACCGCGCCGGCGAGCCGGTTCAGCTCCTTCTTGTGCAGGAGCAGCTTGCGAGGCCGGCGCGGCTCGTGGTTGATCCGCGCCGCCGCGTATTCGGGAATGTTGGCATTCATCAAGTAGAGCTCGCCGGCGCGCTCGGCGGCGTAGGCCTCGTTGATGCTGACGCCGCCCTTGCGCAGCGACTTCACCTCGCTGCCGGCGAGGATCAGCCCGGCCTCGATCGTGTCCTCGATGAGGTAATCGTGCCGGGCCTTGCGGTTCTGCGCGATATAGCGGTCGGTCGGTCGCGCCATGCCCTCAGTTCAGCACGCCCGCGTGGCGCATCGCCTGGCGCACCTTCTCCTGGGTTTCCGGCATGGGCTCGACCAGCGGCAAGCGAACCTCCGCGGTCGATTTGCCGAGCAGCGAGACCGCGAATTTGACCGGCGCGGGGCTCGTCTCGGCGAAGAGCGCGTCGTTGAGCGGCAGGAGCCGCTGGTTGATCTGCATGGCGCGGGCAACGTCGCCTTTCTGCCAGGCGCCATGCATGTCGGCGCAGGCGCGCGGCGCCACGTTCGCGGTGACGGAGATGCAGCCGTCGCCGCCCTGGACCAGGAATGGCAGCGCCGTGTGGTCCTCGCCGGAGAGCATGCAGAACTTCGGTCCGATCGCCTCGCGAGTCCGCAGAGGGCGCGCGAGGTCATTGGTGGCATCCTTGACGCCGACCACGTTCGGCAGCTTCGCCAGTCGCGCCATGGTGGCGACGCTCATGTCGACCGCGGTCCGGCCGGGGATGTTGTAGATGATGATCGGCAGATCCACGGCGTCGTGGATCGCCTTGAAGTGCTGGTAGAGCCCCTCTTGAGTGGGCTTGTTGTAATAGGGGTTGACGATGAGCGCGGCGCTGGCGCCCGCCGCCTTGGCATGGCGCGTGAGATCGATCGCCTCGTCGGTGGAGTTCGATCCGGTGCCGGCTATCACGGGGACCCGGCCCTTCGCCACCTCGATGCAGGCCTCGACGACTCGCTTGTGCTCGGCGTGGCTGAGGGTGGGCGACTCGCCGGTGGTGCCGCAGGGCACCACCGCGTGCGTGCCCTCCTTGATCTGCCAGTCCACGAAGGATTGGAAGCTCCGCTCGTCCACGGCTGCGTTCCGGAACGGCGTGATCAACGCGACGATCGAGCCCTTGAACATGGCGGCCTCCCCGGTGTTAAGGGATTCTTGATGCGTCCGTGACCATAACCCTCTCGGGCGATGGCGGCAACGTCTTGCGCCGAAGGTGACGCACGCGACTTGTTTTCCGCAGTCGAGCACCAGTAAGATGCGCGGCTGCCTCAACATTCCGCCGCGGGCTCTTCGTAAAGGAAATAAGGATCTGGTCGTGAGGTCGCTCGCGCGGATAGTGCTGTTGTTGGCGCTCGCGGTATTGCCGCTCCGGCTCGCCGATGCCGCCGCGCTCTCGGAGGCGGACCGCCAAGCCTATCGCCTCGCCTTCGCCGCCATACGAGCGGGCGACTGGAGCGGCGCCTACGAGAAGGCACAGCAGGCGCAGGATCCCTTGCTCGGCAAGGCGGTCCGTTTCCTGGACCTGAGCCGCCAGGGCTCCGGTGCGCGTTTCCGAGACATCGCCGATTTCGTGATCGGCAATCCCGACTGGCCCGGGCAGACTCTGCTGCGCCAGCGCGCGGAAGAAGCGATCTCCACCGCGAGCGATGACGAGGTCGGCAGCTGGTTCGCCCGCTTCCCGCCCGTGACAGCCGTCGGCCGGTTGCGCGAGGCTGACTATCTGCTGGCGCACGGCCAGACCGAGCGCGCGGTCACCGAGATCCGGCAGGTCTGGGCATCGACCGATTTCAGCGTGTTCGACGAGAAGACGATCCTGCAGCGCTACGGCCACTACCTGCGCCCAGCCGACGACGTGCAGCGCCTCGACCGGCTGGTCTGGGACGGCAAGGAGGAGTCGGCGCACCGGATGCTTCCGCGAGTCGATGCCGGCCATCGCGCGGAAGCGCTGGCGCGGTTGGCACTCGCCAACGTCTCCAAGGCCGCCGACAAGCTGGTCTCCAAAGTGCCGGCCAATCTGCAGAAGGAGCCCGGATTCCTGTTCGAGCGCATGCGCTGGCGCCGGCGCAAGGAGATGTACGACCTGGCGATCGATATCCTCGATCACGCGCCCAAGGACCTGGTCCGGCCGGAGCTCTGGTGGGCCGAGCGCGAGATGCTGACGCGCCATGCGCTGCAGGACGGCAATATCTCGCTCGCCTATCGCCTGGCGGCACGGCACGGGATGAGCGACGGCCCCAACTACGCGGAGGCCGAATTCCTCGCGGGGTGGATCTCGCTCCGCTACCTCCGGGACGCCAAGGAGGCTTACGCGCATTTCATGCGCCTCTATGGGGATGTCAGCCGGCCCATCAGCCTCGCGCGCGGCGGCTATTGGGCGGGGCGGGCCGCGCAGGAGCTGGGCTACCGTGAGCTTGCCGCCAGCTGGTACGCCGGCGCCGCGCAGCATCTCACGACTTATTACGGCCAGCTCGCCGCGGCCCAGATCGGTGCCGACGGCAAGTCGGCGGTGCTCGAGGACCCGCGGCCCACGGCCCAGGAGACCGCCGCCTTCGAGCAGAAGGAACTCGTGCGCATCGTGCGCCGTCTCGCCGACGCCGAGGCCGCCGATTTCGCCAAGCCGTTCATGCTGAAGCTCAGCGATCTCGCGAAGGCGCCGGCGGAGCACGCGCTGGTGGCGGCGCTCTCCGGCGAGATCGCGAGACCCGACCTCGCGGTTACCGTGGCGCGCCGCGCGAGCTACGCCGGCGTCACCCTGCTTTCGCTCGGGTATCCGCTGGCGCCGGTGCCGGCGGGCGGCAGTGTCGAGGGACCGCTGGTGCTCGCCATGGCGCGCCAGGAGAGCGGCTTCGATCAGAACGCGGTGAGCAGCGCCGGTGCGCGCGGGATTCTGCAGCTCATGCCCGCAACCGCCAAACGGGTCGCGAAGGACCTGCAGATCCCGTTCTCGCAGCAGCGGTTGCTGAGCGACCCCGAATACAATCTGACGCTCGGCCGCGCCTTCCTCGAGGACATGCTCGACCATTACGGGGGCTCCTACGTGCTGGCGGTCGCGGCCTACAACGCCGGGCCCGCGCGCGTCAGCCAATGGGTGCACGACATGGGCGATCCGCGCGCCAAGGAGATCGACGTGATCGATTGGGTCGAGGGCATTCCTTTCAAGGAGACGCGCACCTACGTTCAGCGCGTGCTGGAGAACCTGCAGGTCTACCGGCTGCGCGTCGGAGACCGCAATCTCGCCTTCTCGCTGGCGCTCGACCTCAAGCGCTGAGCTGCCTCGCCCTGTGCTGCCTTTGTCCTGAGGAGGCATCGATGCCCGCTCCGCTCGCCTCGACCACAGCCTGCGTATTCGACGCCTACGGCACGCTGTTCGATGTCCTCTCGGCCTCGGCGCGCTGCCGGGACGCCCTGGGCGACAAGGCTGAGCCCCTGGGCCAGCTCTGGCGCACGCGCCAGCTCGAATACAGCTGGCTCAGGAGCCTGATGGGGACGCACGCCGATTTCTGGCAGGTGACCGGCGAGGCCCTCGATTTTGCCATGGCGAGCCTCGGCATCAAGGACGCGCCGCTGCGCGATCGCTTGATGGATCTCTTCCTGCACATCGAGGCTTTTCCCGACGCGCGCCGTGTGCTCGAGGCGCTGAAGCGGGCGAAGCGCCCGGCGCTCATACTCTCTAACGGCTCTCCCTCGATGTTGACGAGCGCGATGAAGAGCGCCGGCGTCCAGGACCTGCTCGAGGTGGCCCTCTCCGTCGAGAGCTCCGGCATCTACAAGCCCCATCGCCGCGTCTATGAGCTCGTGACGCTGCACCTCAAGCTGTCGCCGGAGCGCGTCTGCTTCGTCTCGTCGAATGGGTGGGATGCGGCCGGCGCCGCGCAGTTCGGCTTCCGCGCGGTGTGGGCGAACCGCCTGGGCGCGCCTCGCGAGAACCTGCCGGGCACAGTCGCCGCCGAAATCCGCGATCTCGACGCACTCCCGGGGCTTTTGGGACTCTGATCGGCACTCATGCCGGCTTACCGCGAGGGCACGGTCAGCGCCCAGGACGGGCTCCTGCTCTATTACCGCGACTATGGCGATCGGCTCTCGGCCAGGACGCCGATGCTCTGCCTCTCCGGCCTCACGCGCAACAGCGCGGATTTCGCGACCTTGGCGGAGCGTCTCTCGGGGGAGCGGCGCGTGATCTGCCCGGACTATCGCGGCCGCGGCCGCTCCGCCTATGACCGGGATTGGCGGCACTACGACCCTTACGTCTATATCAGCGATGTCTCCCACCTCCTGACGGCGACCGGTGTCGGCCGCGCCGTGATCGTGGGCACGTCCATGGGCGGGCTCCTCGCGTTGGGACTGGCGGTGCTCCGGCCCACTTTGGTCGCGGGCGTCGTGCTCAACGACATCGGCCCGGACGTGGCGAGCCCCGGTCTCGGGCGCATCCTGCAGTACGTGGGCGTGGACTATCCGCAGTCCGACTGGGACGCCGCGATCCGCTTCTTGAAAGACCTGACGCCCAACCTGGCACCCAAGGCGGATGACGCCTGGTGGCGGGCGCACGCGGAGGCCACCTATCGCAAAGGCGCGGATGGCCGGCTGCACTTCGATTGGGATGTCGCGCTGGCAAAGCCGCTCGACCAGCAGCGGAAGGCAACGCCGGATCTCTGGACCATGTTCCGCGGGCTGAAGCCGATCAGGACGCTCGCCTTCCGCGGCGCGCTTTCCGACGTGCTGTCGGAGGACGTGTTCCGGCGCATGGCGCTTGAAAAGCCGGATTTGGTCTGCGTAACTGTGCCCGATACCGGCCACACGCCCTCGCTCACGGAACCGCAAGCAACCAGTGCCCTCGATGCCTTCCTCCAGCCGCTCTAGCGCCGATCCCCGCGACCTCCCGACCATCGACGATATCCGGGCCGCCGCCGAGCGGCTCAGAGGCAAGGCGGTACTGACGCCGCTCGTGGAATCGCTCGCGCTCAACAAGCGCCTGGGCGGCCGCTTGCTGGTGAAGGCCGAGACGCTGCAGCGCACCGGCTCGTTCAAATTCCGCGGCGCCTACAATGCGCTGGTGCAGTTCGACGAGCGCCAACGCCGCGCGGGCGTGGTCACCTATTCGTCCGGCAATCACGCGCAGGGCGTCGCCGCGGCGGCGGAGCTGCTCGGCATCCCCGCCACCATCGTGATGCCCGCCGATGCCCCCGCGATCAAGATCGCGAACACGAAATCCTACGGCGCCGAGGTCGTGCTGTACGACCGCTACAAGGAGAGCCGGGAGGAAGTCGGCGGCAAGATCGCCGGGGAGCGCGGCGCCACCATCGTGGCCCCTTACGACGATCCGCGGGTGATCGCGGGCCAGGGCACCGCAGGGCTCGAGATCGCGGCACAGGCGAAGGCGCTCGGTGCCGATCTTGATGCGGTGATCGTCTGCTGTGGCGGCGGCGGCCTCACCGCGGGCTGCGCCACCGCGATCGCGTCGGAGAGCCCGGATACCGAGATCTATATCGCGGAGCCCGAGGGATTCGACGATACCAGGCGCTCGCTGACCGCCGGCGAGCGCCTAAGCAACGATCCCAATGCGCGCTCGATCTGTGACGCGCTCCTGGCGCCGACGCCGGGCGTGCTGACTTTCGCGATCAATCGTCGGCTGGTCACCGCGGGCTACGCCGTGAGCGACGCCGAAGTTCGGCGCGCCATGGCCGTCGCGTTCGCGGATTTGAAGCTGGTGATCGAGCCCGGGGGCGCCGCGGCGCTGACGGCGGTGCTCTCGGGGAAATTCGCGATCGAGGGCAAGACCGTGGCGGTCACCGCCTCGGGCGGCAACGTCGACCGCGAGACCTTCGCGGCCGCGCTCGCGCAAGCTTGATCCGAGGCAAGTTCCCGCTCAGGAAACGGTGCTGACCGATCCTTGGGCCGCCGCCTCGGAGCCGGAGTTCGGCCTGCCGACGCTGATCGTGGTGACGGTGGGCCGTGCCGCCGGCAAGGCCAAGGGGAGCGTCACGCCGCGCTGGTCGATGGCGTCGACGCGACGGCTGTAGCCCTCGAACACCGCGCCCGATTCGATCATCAGAGAGACGTGCGTGATGTCGGCGACGACGCGCGCCGTGCTGGCGAGGGTCACCGTCGCGGCCTTCAGCTGGCCGGTGAGCATGCCCGCCACCATTACGGTGTCGGCTTCGACGGCGCCGGTCACCGCGCCGCCTTCGGCGACCGTGATCTTCTTCGCGACGATATCGCCCTGAACCGAGCCCGCGATCACGAGCTCGCCGCCACCGATCACGTCGCCGGTTATCTTGAGATCGCCGCTGAGGATGGACGGCGCAGAGTCGCGGCCGCCGAAGCCCGCCGGCGCTCTGTCCTTAGTTCCGGTTGACTTGAACAACGCTCTTCCCCACTTGCAAGAATTTCTCGGGATCGAGCGGCTCACCGTCCACCACCACCTCGTAATGCAGGTGCGGTCCCGTGCTGCGGCCGGTACTGCCGAGCTCGCCGAGCTCCTGATGCGCTTCGACCCTCTGGCCGCGCGCTACGGTGATGCGGTGCAAGTGAGCGTAATGCGTGACGATACCGTTGCCGTGATCGATCTCGACGAACTTGCCGTAGTTGTCGCGCACGCCCGCGAATGTCACCACTCCGGGAGCGGTGGTGTAGACGGGCGAGCGGAAGGCGGCGGAGAGATCGACACCGGGATGAAAGGCTTGGCGATGGTTGATGGGATCGAGGCGCGCGCCGAACGGACTCTCGAACTGGTATTGGGCAAGGGGCGCTGCGAGCGGCAAAGTGTTCAGCAACTTCCTCAGGGCTTCCTCACGCGCCGCCTGATCGCCGGCGGAGAGTTGGTTGGAGGTGCCGATGGCGATGTAGGGCCCGCCCTCGCTTTTTGCGGGACCGCCCAAGCGCGCGATGAAATTCTCCACGTTGAGGCCGGTCGCGGCGACCATGCTCTCGAGGTTGCTGAGCGGGCCGCCAACGGCCGCGCCAGCGGCACGGGAAACAGACGCCACGCTCGTGGGTGTCTTGGCGTCGAGCTTGGAAATGTCGGCCTTGGAGAGGCGCGCCTCGATGCTCTGGAGCTTCTGCTTCAGCGCATCGCGCTCGGCCGCCAAACGCTCGCGCTCGGCCTGGAGCCGCTCGCGCTCGCTGCTGATCTGTTGCAGCTTTGACTGGGTGCCGTCGAACGCCGTTTTGAACTCAAGCGCCCGGGCGTTGGAGGCCTGCACGTCCTTTTCGAGCTGCTGGATGCGGGAGCTGAGTGTCCGACGCTGCGCCTCGGTTTGACCGAGCTCGCTCTTGTTCTGCTGCAGGCTCTTGGCGAGCTGCGCCGCATAATCGGCCTTGGAACTGGCGTCGTCCTGGGCTTGCTGCACCTGGCTCAGCAAAGCGTCGCGCTCGGCGATCAGCTGCCTGCGCGCATCGGCAATGCCTTTGAGTGCCTGCTCGGTATCGCCGAGTGAGCCCTGAAGGGTGCCGTATTCCGAGCCGATGACATCGAGGCGATACTGGGTGCCGTCGATTTCCGCCGTGGCCGTCGCAAACTGCGCTTGCAGGTCGGCGAGATCCCGGCGCAACTCCTTATTCGAGAGCTCCGCGCGCTCGACCTGCGCCTTTTTGGCGGTGATGACATGGCCGAAGTGCACGTAACCGGCCACGAGATATCCGAGCGCCGCGACGCCGAGGAACGCTCCAGTTGCCGCCGCGATCTGCGATCCGCGGGTCAATGTGATGTAGGATATCCGGCCCTCTGTGCGGACCAGGATTTGCCGCTCGGGGAAAAGCTGCGCCCCCCATTTCGCAAGCTTGGCGACCATACCCCTCCCGCCCGATTCAATGCACCCTACAACTCGATTCCGGTAAGCGAGCGAGAACCGGCATCGGAACACTTGCAGCCCCCCAGGGCCTTCTCTGGCAACTGGCGCGCGAACAATCTCTGCAGATATCCCCTATCGCCCTGCAACCGAAAGCAAGGCGCTCAATCGAATACCGCAGATTGTCTTGAATCTCCCCGCTGCCAATTTACCGGAGACGACCGTACTGCCTGCAGTCGAGCGTGGCAAGCCAGAATTCCCTCAACGCGTGACAAGCCTGAGCAGCTTCTCCGTAGTTATCGCGTGAAAAACTGGAATATTTGTCTGCATCGAGACGGAGGAGAGCGAGTGAACGCCGAGCAATGCCCGCAAGGTCTGGCCGCCGCGCTGACCGGAACTCCCCGCGACGACTCCGAGCGAAAAACTCAGTGCGCACGAGCACTGAACTCACGGTCGAAATGAACTCCGGGAATTTCCAAAATTGGGCCGAACAAGGGCTTGGCCTCAGGCAGCCGATTCGTGCTACCGATCCAGCTCAAGAATGGAGCGGCAAAAGCCACTCCGATAACGGGGGTCTAGGGATGAAACGTGCCGCGCTGCCGATGGCGGTAGCAGAAGGTGTCGAGGGAGCGCGTACGCTGGGCGAAGTCGCCTATCGCCGCTTGCACTCGGATCTGGTCATGGGACGGCTGCAGCCGGGTCAGCCGCTCCGCTTCGACGCGCTCAAGGAGCAATACGGCTTGGGCGTGAGCCCGTTGCGCGAGGCGCTGTCGCGGCTGGCCGAGGACAAGCTGGTCACGGCCGTGGGCCAGCGCGGATTTCGCGCGGCCGTCATATCGCTCGACGAGATGTGGGAGGTGACCGCGCTCCGCCAGAAGCTCGAGGTCGAGGCTCTGAGCGCCTCCCTCGCCAACGGCGACGAACGCTGGGAAGCTGCCGTGGTCGCTGCCTTTCACCGGCTCTCGAAAGCGCCGGTTCCGCGCGCCACCGACGCGTCGGCGGAAGATTGGGAGCGGCGGCACCGGAGCTTCCATGACGCGCTGATCGGGGCCTGCAATTCGCCCTGGCTGATAAAATTCGTCGGCATGCTGACCGATCAGATGGAGCGCTACCGGCACTACCGCATGATCCACACGCCGCCCACGGGCTGGGCGCGGGACCTCGAGCACGAGCATCGCGAGCTCATGGATGCCGCGCTCGCGCGCAACGCGGCGCGGGCCTCTGAGCTGATCGTGGCGCACCTCGCTCGCACGGCCGAGTTCATCTCGGCGGTGGCCTCGGTCGCCGCGGAATAGCTTTGCCGCGACTCAGCGGTTCGGACGCCGGATCACGGGGCGGCCGAAGAGAAAGCCTTGTCCATAGTCGATGCCGAGCTCGCGATACTGCTCGGCCTCGGATTCGGTCTCGATCATCTCGGCGATCGCGACGATGTTGTTCTCCCGGCAGAAGCCCGACACATAGCGCAGGAATGAGCGATCGCGCTCGTTGTTGAGCGCGTCCCGGCCGAAGGCCCCGTCGATCTTGACGAAGTCGACGGGAATGCTGCGCAGGTAATGGAAGGAATTGGCGCCGGAGCCGAGGTCGTCCAGGCAGAAGCGGAAGCCGCGCTGGCGCAACTCCTGCACCACCCGGTTGACCGATTCGACCTCCCCGAGGATCACGGTCTCCGTGAGCTCGAACATGAGCCGGGAGGGATCGGCCTTGCGCGCATCGAGGAGCGCCGACAGCCGGTCGGCGAAGCCCCGGCTCTCGAGCGACCGGCCGG
>DATMMM010000021.1:0-4967 GCA_035569735.1 Allostellaceae bacterium
CGAGCGCCTCCGCCCCTTCAACGACCACCAGATCCGGCAGGTGTCCGGCGAGCGCATAGCGGCCATAACCGGCGAGATACTCGACCGGCGACGGGATGCAGTGACTGGAGCGCTCGACGCGTTGCGCCGCCAATTTCCCGGTTACGCGGCGGAGCTCGAGGCGCGGTTCTTGCGTCAATCCACGCTGCGCCGGGAGATGACGCGATACCAAAGCCTGTTCGACGAAGGGCTGATCGCGCGCGAGGTGTACGAGGAATTGAAGCGCGGCGTGCTCGGCGCTCGCGCCGCCGAGCAGCGGCCGCGCTTCGACCTCGGGCTCGATACTCGCCAGCTGGTCGGTCGGCTCGATATCTTGGCGAGCCTCGATGAGCGCCAGCTCGAGCGTGTCTGCCGGCTGCTGCGGCCGCGGTTCGCGGTGCCGAACGACCGCATCGTCCGCAAGGGCGAGCGGGGCGATGCGATCTACTTCATTGCCTCGGGATCCGTGGAGGTGATTCTGCCCGAGCGGCGCGTGCGGCTGGGAAGCGGCGATTTCTTCGGCGAAATGGGCCTACTGTCCGGCCAGCCGCGACAGGCCGACATCGTCGCGCTCACCTATTGCCAGTTGCTCATTCTGCGGCGGTCGGATCTCGAGCGCTTCATGGCGGCGAATCCCGAAGCCAAGGCGACGATCGATCGGGTGGCCGCGGCACGGTTGGCCATGAACGTCGCCGGCGATCACGCCGGCACCGGAAACAGTGATGACTCGAAAAAGGACGCTTCCCGATGAGCCCTGCCTGCTTCCCAGGTGCGCCCCTTGCGGCCACGTCAGAAATGGCGACCGGCTCCCACGAATGGATACGAAGATCCGGTCCGGAACTCAGGAGCTCTCGTCCGAGCCCGCCAGCTTCAGGCTGAAGCTGTGCTCGTTCACGTCGGTCAATCTCAGGATGAGGGTCCCGCCCGCGAGCGGATGAAGGTCCGGCTGCGGCGGCAGAGTGATGGTTGCCCGTGCGCCCATCTCGGCGACGATGCCGTAGGGGCCCGCCTTGAATGTGTTGTAGGCGAAGTCATTGCGGATGGACTCCGCCGGCAGGCGGTTCAGCGTCTCGGTGTTCCAGGTTTCGAGCGGCTGGTTTTCGCCGCCGATCAGCTCCGCCTTCATGATGTGGGCCGGCGCCTCCGGTGTGCCGCCGTCAAGGTAGATCTGGAATTTGACGCCGCCATCGGGCAGCAGAGCGCCGTTGCTGAGCGCGAAGTGGTGCCGCGTGGGGCTGACCGGGCCGCCGTGGAACGGCGTCACGACCGAGCCGCGATAATAGCTGTAGGTTCCGATGTTGAAGGCCAGGACCACCGCCAGGACCGAGAGCCCGAGATTGCGGAAACCCGTGTCTCCGAGCGGCAGCGGCAGGCTGCCGGCGAGCCAGCGGAACCAGGCGCGGTCCGACCGGCCTCTATCGCGCTTCAATAGCACATTGTCGAGCGAGTAGGCGCCGCCCCCGGCGAGCACGAGGGTGGCGCCCATCGCGAGATTGCAGGCTGCCATCGTCCATTCGTCGATGCAGGTGCCGCCCTGCCAGCCGAACATCAGCATCAGCACCATCGACAAGCCGACCGAGGCCAGCGCCGCGAGACGCGTCAGCAGCCCCGCCATCAGCGCCGCGCCCGCGATCAGCTCGACGGCGCTGAACAGGATCACGGCGGGGTAGAGCAGCCAGAAGTGATGCAGCAGGAAGGCGATCAGGTGATCGGTGCCGAGCAGCGCGCCGGGCATCGCGCTTTGGAGCTTGTTTGCCATCCAGGTGGGCGCCTCCGGATCGAGCTTCTCCGGGCCATAGATGAAGCGGCGCGAGCCTCCACCCCAATAGATGGAGCCCTGGACGACCCGCACCGAGAGCAGCGCGATCGCGGCCATGCGCCAGTGCCGCTCGCCGAGCCTCGCCGCCGGCGCGGGGCGCGGCGTTCTATCGATTGCCACGACCGTCACGGCGGTCAGCCCGAATTTGCGTAATTGAAGCCGGCGCGCTGCAGCTCGGGCAGGGTGCCGCCGATCCCGGGTGTCAGCACCACGCCGGCAACCAGGTGATTGGTCAGCTCGGCGGCGAGCGCGCCGTGGGACAATTCATCGGGATTGACCTCGGTGGCGATCAGCTTTTCCGCCAGCTCCCAGATCGCGTTGTGGCAGGCGAGAAAGACCGCGCCGCGTTGCTGCAGCGAGGCGATGGAGTAGTCATGGGGCGAGAACGCGCCCTCGGGGTTCTCGTAGTCCTTCGGATCCGCGGCGGCGACGTTCGGCTGCGCCGCCAGCGTGTTGGTCTCAAACTTGCCGCCCGTCAGTTTCGCAAACTGGTATTTCTCCCACATCGCCGGCACGAACAGCGCCAGGTGCGCGGTGCCGTGCGTCGCCGAGACGACGAGAAAATCCGGATGCCTGAATGACCAGACTTGCGAGTTGAGCGAATTGCGCATGACGCTCAGCCACGGGCCTGCGATGCCGGTGTTGTCCCAGACCTGTCTCGGCGCCCCGCGATAGGTGATCACCTCGGCGAGCGCGGCGTGATCCCACTGTTCGGGATCGTTCAGGATCATCGGCACGCTCTTGAAGTCCCGCCGGCGCGGCGCCCGGCTCAGGCGAGCGGCGAGGTCTTCCAGCGATTTTGCCTCGGGCGGCAGCAGGGAAGGCTCGGCCGCGCTCGCCACGCCATCAGGGAGCGCGGCAAATCCGGCCGCACCCGCGACCACACCGAGCCCCATCGTCATCAGGGCGAAGCGACGTCCGGGCGAGGTTTCCATCACACGTCCTCTTGCAGCCCCCAAGGCCCAGCAAACGCGGCAAGGCATGCGATCGCCAAGACCGCGCCAGCCAATGCTTGAGATGGTGAGCGGCTCGAAAAGGCTGTTGCCCTCTGTTGCCGCGAATGATCCGGTCTTGCTGCCTTCCACGTCGTAGAGGCCGCAGGCCTATAGACGCAGTGATCCTCGCTCTGAGGAAAATCCGCCCTCAGACCGGCGCTTTGAGGCGCCGATCTCGAGGCGACCGCGACGGCCTCGCGCTTTTGCGGGCCGCCAGCGCTAACCTCTGCCTCGCGTTGTTGACAACCAAGCCGCGAGCGAAGGACGACCGGGATGTGCCCAGGAGCGGGCGCCAGATCACGCGCCGTCTGGGTGCGTGGGCAACGTAAATTGAAAATGGGCGCCCTGGGGTACATTCGCGCTCGCCCACAATCGTCCCCCGTGTGCCTCGATGATCGAACGGCAGATCGATAGGCCCATCCCCAAGCCGCCGAGCTTGGTCGTGTAGAAGGCCTCGAACAGGCGCTCGAGGCTTGCGGGAGCCAGCGGCGGACCCGAATCCCGCACCGCCACGAGCACGCCATCCTGCGCGGCTTTGCCGGTGCTGATCAACAAGTCTCGCGACCTCTCGTCGACACCGCTCATCGCCTCGAGGGCGTTAGCGACCAGGTTGAGCACGACTTGTTGCAGTTGAACCCGATCCGCGTGAACCAGCGGCAAGCCCTCCGCGAGCTCCGTCCGCACCGAGACGCCGTTCTTCACGAGGTCGCCATGGGCGAGCGCAACGATCTCCCGGATCGCTTCATTGATCTCCACCTCATCCTTGCGGGGAGGCGCCTTCTTGATGAGACCGCGGAGCCGGCCGGTTACGTCGCCGGCTCGATTGCCATCCTTCATGATGGCACTGAGGGCCTTGCGGACCTCCTCCAGATCGGGAGGATCGCGGCCAAGCCATTGCAAAGCCGCCTGGGCGTTGGCGACCGTCGCCGCGATCGGCTGATTGACTTCATGGGCGATCGAGGCCGTCAGCTGCCCCACCGTCATGACGCGATTGGCGTGCGCGAGCGCGATTTGCGCCTCGTGGTATTGCCGCTCGGTCTCGCGCAGGTTTCTCTCCGCCTCCTTGCGCTCGGTCAGATCGAGCACGAAGGCGACGCCCTGGTCTCGGGCTTGGCTTAACATCGCCCCGCCGATAAGCACGGGCACGCGGGTGCCGTTCGTCCGGAAGTACTCCTTCTCGAAAACTTTGCAGCGTCCCGTCGCCCTGAGTTCGATCAGGGAGCGCTTGTCCGCGCCGGTCCATTCATCGGGCGTCAGCGCCGGCCCCCAGCGCAGGCGACCCGAAACGAGATCGTCGCGGCTGTATCCCAACAGGCGGAGAAAGGCTTCGTTCGCCTCGAGAATGCGACCTTGAAAATCCCAAACGTAGATCCCGATGATGTTGGAATCGACCACGCGGCGAACCTTCGCCTCGCGCTCCTGCAGATCGCCGTAGAGACGGGCGTTCTCCAGCGAGATCGCCGCTTGCGCCGCCAGCAGCTCCAGGACCGCGATCCGATCCGGGGTGAACGCGGATGAGGCCGAACTGTTCTCGAGATAGAGCAGCCCGGTCAACCGCCCTTCTTTGAGCAGCGGGAGGCAAAGGATCGATTTGATTTGTCGGCGGTGCAGATAGTCGTCCTCGGAGAAGAGGTGCGGCCGGGAGGCATCATCGAGGATGACGCTTTCCTGCGTGCGGATGACATGGCGGACGAGGGACCCGGGACAGGTGACGGCGGTGATCGGCTTTTGGCACAGCACGGCCGCGGTCTGGTTGCCGGCGGCCCGAGCCTCCGCCCGAATCAGGTAATCCTCTTTTTCCGGCAGTATCAGAAGCCCGCGATCGGCGCCTGCGTGCTCGAGCGCGATCGGCATCAGCCGCTCGATCAGCCTGGGCAAGACGATCTCGCTGGACAAGGCCTGCGAGGCCTTGATGACGCCGAACAAAGGGGATGGGTTCATCAGCCGGACTCCGCCGGCAGGACGGTTATCGTCATCGGGCTGAGAATGCAATAAACTCGGAGTCCTCCAGCGTTCATCGGATCGTCTCGTCGAGCCGGCGCGGCACGGTGTGGGCGAGGAAATCGATCACGGCGCGGACGCGCGAGGGCAGGTGGCCGCCCTGTCCGCGAAAGAGCACGTTGATCTCCTCGGTG
>DATMMM010000022.1:0-6816 GCA_035569735.1 Allostellaceae bacterium
CCCGAGATCACTTGGATCGGCGCCGTGGAATTGAGCCGCGTGCGCAGGTGAACCAGCAGGTCCAGCAGTTTCCGGTCTATGGGATAGACATCGCCGCTGCGGAAATCTCTCAGCAGCACGTTGATCGCCCTGAGCGCGCCGGGCTGGTAGGCGCCATTGACCCAATAAACGGTGTCGAGGCGCTCGCCCGTGTGCAAATTCTCGAACGAGAGGCGCCGACGGTCCACCAGCTTGGCCTCCGCCGGCCAAACCGCGGCAGAGGCGATCGCTGCCGATCCGAATTTCAGGAACCGACGTCGGCTATCCGAATTCCCCCGCAGCATGCTCCGCTTCCCCCAGCGCAACAGTCAATGACTTACCATCCCTGGCATGGATAGTGCAACGAATTCCACAACATATGGTTAATTATCCGGGTTCGGCAGATTCCCTCGCCGATAGCGTCCCACGGGCCCGAACCCCGCTGGAGATAACGTGTCCCCTTGTCATATTTTGAATTTCCTACAGCTTAATAGAGTGCGGCACCGCAGGGGCTGCGCAGATTTGCGTGTGCAGGGTGTTTAATCATGAGAAGCGGGGAGCCGGCACAGCCGGCTCCCAGACTTGGGGAATAATCACCAAAACGGGCGGGGCATGCCACGCCACTTTTGAGGCGTTCCGAAAGGAGCGCCACAACGGGAGGGGATTATATGGCCGAACCGGACAAGGCCGCCGCCAGCGACGAGATCGGTCGGCTCGCGGATGCGCGACTGCGCGGCCTGAACGAGTCGCTGGAGCCCCAGGTGGCGGAGCGAACCGCCACTCTCAGAGAGAGCGAGCAGCGTTTCCGCGACGTCGCCGAGGTCGCGGGAGATTGGATTTGGGAGAGCGACCGGGATCATCGCTTCACTTTCTTCGCCGGCGAGAGCCTCGAGGCTATGGCGGAGTTCGGCGCGGCGCCGCAGCTGTCGATCGGGAAGACGCGCTGGGAGCTCGCGGGCGGCGATCCCGAGCGGGACGAGCACTGGCGCCGGCACAAGGAGGACCTGGACGCGCACCGACCGTTCCGGAATTTCCGCTACGTCTTCGATACGCCGTGCGCCGGGCGGCGCCACATGACGGTCAGCGGCAAGCCGGTCCTGGGTCCGAGCGGCGAATTCCTGGGTTACCGTGGCACCGTCACCGACCAGACCGGCATGGTCGAGGCGTTGCAAAAGACTGAGCGAGCAGAGGCGCTCTGCGCGACGCCGTCGAAAGCATCGCGGAAGGCTTCGTGATCTTCGATCGCGACGACTGTTTCGTCATGTGCAACGAGATCTACCGGCAGACTTACACCTACGGGCGCGAGCTGCTGGTTCCCGGCGCGCGCTTCGAGGAGGTCGCGCGCGCCATCGTCACGATGGGACAGATCCCGATCGCACGCGGACGCGAGGCGGAATGGGTCGAAGAGCGTATGCGGCTGCACCGGGAGCTCACGGGATCGATCGAGCAGGAGCTGCCTGACGGGCGCTGGCTGCTGATCTCGGAGCGGCGCATGGCCGAGGGCGGCACTGCGGGGTTGCGCGTGGACATCACCGCGCTCAAGCAGACGCAAAAGGCGCTCAGCGAAAGCGAGCAAATGGCGCGCGGCATGATCGACACCGCGCTCGACGCCTTCGTCCAGATGGACGAGGCGGGCCGCATCCTAGAATGGAATCCTCAGGCCGAGGCGACGTTCGGCTGGTCGCGCGCGGAGGCGCTCGGAAAGCCCCTTGCCGATCTGATCGTCCCGCCGAGCCACCGGACGCAGCATGCGGGCGGCATCGCGCGGTTTCTGGAGACGGGCGAAAGCAGCGGGGCGCTCCTGGGAAAACGCCGGGAAATGCCAGCGGTTCGCCGCGACGGCCGGGAGATCAGGGTCGAAGTGGCCGTGACGGCGCTGCGGCGTGGCGACGGTTACGTGTTCAACGGCTTCCTCAGGGACGTGACGGAGCAGCGGGCGGCGGAAACCCGGCTCCAGCAATTGCAGTCCGAGCTGCTCCACGTCTCGCGCTTCAGCGCCATGGGCCAGATGGGCTCCTCGCTCGCGCACGAGATCAATCAGCCGCTGGCCGCGATCTTGAACTATCTCGGAGCCGGCCGGCACATCCTCGGCATGGCTGGCGAGCCGCCCGTGGAGAAGCTGCGCGAGATCCTCGACAAGTCGGTGGAGCAGGCGAGCCGCGCCGGCGAGATCATCCGTCATCTCCGCTCTTTCGTCGCCAAGGGCGATACCGAGCAGCGCGCCGAGATCTTGAGCGCTGTGGTGGAGGAAGCGGCGACCCTCGCCATGGTCGGCACCCGCCAGCAGAATGTCCGGTTGAGCCTCCAATTCGACCCGGACTCAGGGACCGCGATGATCAATCGCATCCAGATTCAGCAGGTCGTGGTGAACCTGGTGCGCAACGCGGTCGAGGCCATGGCCGGGAGCGAGCGCCGCGAGCTCGCGGTTTCGACCAGGGCGCTCGGCGACGGCGCCATCGAGATCGCGATCGCCGACAGCGGGCCCGGGCTTGCGCCCGAGGTGGCGGCGCAGCTTTTCAAGCCGTTCGTCTCGACCAAGGCGCAGGGCATGGGCGTCGGGCTCTCGATCTGCCAGTCGATCGTGGAGGCGCACCGCGGCCGGATCTGGGCGGAAGCGAATCCCGCCGGCGGCACCATCTTCCGGTTCACGGTGCCGGGCGAAAAAGCCGAAGGCTGAGCGAGACCGACGCCGCCGCGCCGCTCAGCCGGCGCCCAGCATACTCGCCACCCGCCGCCTGATCTCGCGGTCGGCGAGCGCCGCTGCAAGATCCTGGTCGCGGCCATAGATGTCGTCGCGGAACTCGACGGTGCCGTCATCGTCCGTGAACGCGGTGAGGTAGAGCAGGTAGACGGGCGTCACGGTCTTTAGAAAGACGCGTTTCGTCTCGCCGGTGGCGATCGCCTGGTCCACCGCGTCGGCGGGCCAGCTCTCGCCCAGCAGGATCGAGGCGAGCGGCCGCGCCTCCTGGACGCGCACGCAACCGTGGCTCGCCGCCCGCAGGGGCTTGGCAAACAGCGGCTTCGCCGGCGTGTCGTGCAGATAGACGTCGAGCGGGTTCGGCAGCTCGAACTTGACGCCGCCGAGCGCGTTCCATGGCCCCGGCGTCTGCTGCAGATGGCCGGCGACGTGCACATAGTGATTCCGATCGAGATAACCGGGATCGCGCTTGAGCTTGGGCGCGATCTCCTTCTTCGTGATCGATGCGGGCACGTTCCAAGGCGGATTGAACAGTGTCGCCACGATGCGCGCGGAAAGCACCGGCGTGGGATGGTCGACGTCGCCGACGACGACACGGCTGGTCAGCGCCGCTTCGCCGTCGCGATAGAGCGTCAATTCGGCGGTTGCCGCGTTGACCACGACACGAGTCGCCGGAAAGCTGCGGGGCATCTCGCGCCAGCGCTCCAGCGTAAGCTTGATCTGCTCCACGCGATCGGCGGCGCTCACGTTGAGGGCAGCCTGAGTGCCGGCGCCCACCCGGCCGTCGGGATCGAGGCCGTGACGCGTCTGAAAATGCTTCATCGCCGCGACCAGGGTCGGGTCGAACACATTGCCCCGCGCCTCGGCCGCGTCGAGATCGCCCTCGGCTGCGAGGCGCACGCGGAGCGCCTCGACGATTTTGCCCTTCTGTCGCGGCTCGATCTTCTGGTCGGTCACGATCGGCTGCCAACCGCCCGCGGCGGCGATAACCTGATAATGCTCGAGCGCCCGGCGCAGGCGATCGTAGTCGGGCGCCGACGGCGCCAAGGCCGCGAGCGTCGCTCCAACGTCCTTGGACCGCGCAAGGGCGCCCAGCACGGCGGCAGGGTCGAACCCCGGCCGCGGCAGCAGCCAATCCTCCTCGATGGCCGAGGGCGAGACCCGACCCCGGGCCATCACCTCGGCATAGGCGAGGAACCGGTCGCTCAGCAGCAGCTCGCGCCCGGCCGCCGTCAGCGCAGTCCCCGAGAGCGCCGATTTCAGTGTCGACAGGCCGAAACTCTCGGGATCGAGGCCGTCGCGCCCGGCGGCGCCGAGCGCGGCCTCGAAGGCCTCGTCCATCTCCGGAGCGACCCAGACCGGCTCGAAGTCGCGCGCGCCGTAGGCCACGGCGAGCGTGTCCCGGTTGAGCTTGATGCTGCCGCTCTCGAGGGTCTCTGCGTCTTCGAGGGCTTCCCGGATCTCCGTCGCGCCGGGCGCGGCCTTCGCCGCTGGCGACAGGGCGATGGATGCTAGCGCGATCAGGCACGCCCAGACGGCGACGGCGATCCCGCGCCCCGTCAAGTTTGATTTGCCCCGCATCAGAGATGAACCTCGTCGTCGTTCCGCGTTAAATCTCAGCCCCAGACCTCGCGCGCCACCTGGACGATGCGCTCGAGCTTCCTGATCTCTTCCTCGACGGTGATGCGATTGCCTTCGACGGTGCTGGAGAAGCCGCATTGCGGGCTGAGCGCCAGCTGATCGAGCGGCACGTATTTCGCGGCCTCATCGATCCGGCGCTTCAACTCGTCGGGGCTCTCCAGCGCGCCCTTCTTAGAAGTGACCAGGCCCAGCACGATGGTCTTGCCCTTGGGCACGAAGCGCAGCGGCGCGAATGTCCCGGCGCGCGGCGTATCGTATTCGAGGAAGTAGCCGTCGACCTCGATCTCGTTGAACAGCACCTCAGCCACGGGGTCATAACCGCCCTCGGCGACCCAGCCGCTTTTGAAATTGCCGCGGCAGAGATGCATTGTCACGGTCATCTCCTTGGGCCGGCTGGCGATCGCGCTGTTGATTAGCCTTGCATAGGTGCGCGGCAGCCGCTCGGGATCCTCGCCGATGCCACGGACCTGCTCCCGGAGCTTGGGATCGCAGAGATAGGCGAAATTCACCTCATCGAGCTGCAGGTAGGTGAGGCCGCGCTTGGCGAGAGCCGTCACCTCCTCGCTGTAGATGCGCCCGAGATCGGCATAGAACTCAGCCATGTCGGGGTAGGCGGTCTCGCTGATCGCTTTGCGGCCGCCGCGGAAATGCACCGTGCTGGGCGAGGGTATGCACACCTTGGGCAGCGCCGAGTTCACCGCCGTCTTCAGGAAGGCATAGTCCTCGGTCATGATCGCCTCGGGATGCGCGAGCTTGCCGTCGACCCGCAAGCCCGGCGCCATGAATTCGAGATCGCCTTCCTCGGTGTGGAACCGCGCCTTGACGCTTGGCGGCACCACCGTGACGTTGCGGAACCGCTCCAGGAAATCCAGGTGCCAATAGGTGCGGCGGAACTCGCCGTCCGTCGCGCACTGCAGGCCCAAATCCTCCTGCAGTTTCACGACCTCCCGGATGCACTCATCCTCCACCTGGCGGAGCGCCCCCGCGTCGGTTTCGCCGCGTTTCTTCTTCTCGCGCGCATCCAACAGTCGCTGTGGGCGGAGCAGGCTGCCGACGTGGTCGGCTCGAAACGGCGGTTGCGTGCGGCGAGCCATGAGCGATCTCCTGGGCGCGACTATTGCCGCAATCTTAATACGGACCCGGCCGTGCTGACGAGAGCGCGGGCCGCATGAGTTCTGGGAGACGGTCCAATAGTACGTCCAGCGGCGGCGTCACATCGATGACGATCGGGGCCTCGTCGGGGCCGGGTTCCTCGAGCGCGGCGAATTGGCTGTCGAGCAGCCCCGGCGGCATGAAATGCTGGGTGCGGGCGCGGAGTCTCTCCTGGATCAACGCCTTGTCACCCTTCAGGAACAGCAGACGGAGCTCCGGCGCGCCGTTGCGGAGGCGGTCGCGATAGGCCCGCTTGAGCGCGGAACAGGCAAGCACCGCATTCCCGCCGGCTTTGCGGACCCGGGCCAGCTCCTCGGCGAGACGGTCGAGCCAGGGCCAGCGGTCCGCGTCATCGAGCGGCTCGCCCCGGCTCATCTTGGCGACGTTGCTCTCTGGGTGAAACCGATCGCCCTCGAGGAACTCCGCGCCGAGCTCGCGCGCAAGCGCCCGGCCGAGCGTGGTCTTACCCGAACCCGACACGCCCATCACCACGACGATCATCGTTCCCGCTCGATATGGAAACGGCAGACCCTAGCCCAAGCCCGCGCCGCAAGCCAGTCCGCGGGGGCGCATATTGTCCTAGGACACCAACCGGGGCGCGCCGGATTTGACCCTTGCCCGCTCCCGCCACATCATTCCCTTTATCCGACAGCACTTCCGGGAACAGGCCATGCCCAGCAACGACCGCGAGCCGAAGATCGTCAAACCCGAGATGATCCAGCCGACATACGACTGGAAGCGGCCCTTGGCGGCACCCGGCCACACCGCCGTCGACTTCGAGGAGCGCGTCAACTTCCGCCGGCTGCACGACTATCGCCTGGCGCGTGCCCGCGGCGCGCTCGCGCGCTCGGGGCTGGGGGCGCTGCTCTGCTTCGACAACAACAACATCCGCTACATCAGCAGCACCGCGATCGGCGAGTGGGCGCGGGACAAGATGACCCGCTACGCGCTGCTCTGCGGCGGTGCCGAGCCCTATGTGTGGGATTTCGGCTCGGCGGCGAAGCATCACCGACTCCACGAGCCCTGGCTGCCGCAGGATCACTGCCGCGCGGGCATGCTGGGGCTGCGCGGCACGGTGCCGCGCAGTCCCAACATGCCCGCGCGGCAATGGTCCTGCGGCAGCCAGGGCGCGTACAGCCGATGATGCTTCGCCGCCGAGCCGAAATCCCAAACATAAGGCTCGGCGCCGCCGCAGAGCAGCGCGTAGCGCGTCATCTTGTCCCGCGCCCACTCGCCGATCGCGGTGCTGCTGATGTAGCGGATGTTGTTGTTGTCGAAGCAGAGCAGCGCCCCCAGCCCCGAGCGCG
>DATMMM010000023.1:0-10217 GCA_035569735.1 Allostellaceae bacterium
GATCGACGTAGACGCTCTCATCGTCGACGGCACAGTGCGGGCTCATGATCAGGTTGGGCGTCGACCACAGCGGCGACTCCGCCGGCAAAGGCTCCTCGTAGAAGACGTCGAGCACGGCGCCGGAGAGCGCGCCCTTGCGAAGCTTCTCCATAAGGGCGTCGTAATCGATCACGCGTCCGCGGCCGAGATTGACCACGCCGGCGTGCTTCGGCAGCAGGTCGAGCTCGGCGCGGCCGAGGAGGCCGTTGGTCTCGGGCGTGAGCGGCAAGGTCGATAGCACAAAATCCGCCTTCGGCAGCACCTGCGCGAACTGCTTCGGACGGAACATGCGGTCGACCCACTTGTGTGGCTTGCCGCCGCGCGTGACGCCGAGCACGCGCATGCCGTAGCGTTTGGCAAGCCGCGCCACCTCGCCGCCGATGGCGCCGACACCCAGCAGGACCAAGGTCTTGCCCTTGAGCGGCGTGGTGTGGATCTGCTCCCACCGGGCGGCCTGCTGGTTGGTGACGAAGCTGGGGACCCGGCTGTTCAGCATGAGCACCGCGGTGATGCCGTACTCGCCGCCCCGCGGCCCGTGGACGCCGCTCGCATTGGTGAGCGTGACGTCGTCGGGTATCACGGGCGCGACCTTTTCCACGCCAGCGCTGCAGGACTGGATCCACCGGAGCTTCGGCGCCCGCGCCTTGAGCCGGGACAGGTCGATGCTGCCCGAGAGAAGCAGCACGTCGGTTTCCGGCAGCGACGCCTCGAGGCTCGCGGGGTCGTCGCCGTAGACGAACTCGACGCGCGACAGCAAGCCGGGGAATTTCTTGCCGGCAGCTCGAACTCGGGCGGGCGTCACCAGCTGCGACTCCGCGATCGACCTGCTGTGCGTGACATGCACGCGCGGTTTTTGCGACGGTTTAGTGCCGGTTCTTGCCATGCTGCCCCCGAGTTGATGACTTTGGTGCCTCGCCGCTTCGCATATTGAGCGAGGCCCCGTCGAGCGGTAAATCTCGGCGCCCGTTTGCGGGACGCCAGGGCTCGATAGTAGCGTGAGTCGCCGCCGACTCAAGCCGGCATTCGAGGAGTATCTCCGATGAGCAGCGTCGGTTCCCAGCCACCCGGCCCGCCGCGCTCGCGCCGCTGGATCGAGCAGCGCTGGCTCGTCGACAACGTCATCCGCGCGAACGGCATCGATTGGGACCAGCCGCGCTCGGTCTATTTGAGCGCGCCCTGCGGCATCGAGGCGACCGCGGACTTCGCCGCGATCCGGCAGCGCGTCCAGAAATTCGCGGACGCCTCGCCGGCTTTCGAGGCAACGGCTCGGCGCCGCGAGGCGAAGGCGCGGGCCGCCGAAGCCGCGGGCGAGCCGGTCACCGCGCGCGAGAATTTCTTCATGGCGGCGGTGCATTGGGGTGCGGCGCAGTGGCCGATCGATGAGAACGACGCGCAGAATCTCGCCTATAACGAGCGCAAGCGCGCTTGCTACACCAGTTATGCGAGACTTGCCGACCATCGGGTCGAGGCGGCGTGGATCCCGTTCCGCGGCAAGGCGCTGCCGGCCTGGCTGCATCTGCCCCCAGGCTATAGCCGCGGACGCATTCCCGCGGTGGTCTCGATCCCCGGCATGGACAGCTTCAAGGAGATCGCCGTCGCGCTCTATGGCGACCGCTGGCTCATGCGCGGCATGGCCGTGCTGGCGGTCGACGGCCCCGGGCAATACGAGAGCGCGGTGCTGGGCATTCCCGCAAGCGTCGCCGCCTGGGCGGAGGCGGGGCCGGCTATCATGGACTGGCTCGCGGCACAGCCCGAGATCGACCCTGAGCGTATCGGCATCGCCGGCGTGAGCTTCGGCTCGCTCTTCGCCACCATCGCCGCGGGCTCCGAGCCGCGATTTCGCGCCTGCGCGGTCACGCATACCAATTTCGAGCCGGGCTGCCACACGATCTTGGAAGAGGCCTCGCCCACGTTCAAGCAGCGGTTCATGTACATGGCCGGGATATCGGACGAGGCGACGTTCGACGAATTTTGCAAGACGCTCACTTGGCAGGGCTTTGCCGAGAAGATCACCGCGCCCTATCTATGCCTCGCCGGCGAGGCCGACGAGCTCAGCCCGATGGTGCACACCGAGCGGCTGATCGCCGCGCTCCCGGGGCCGAAGCGCCTGGTCGTCTATCAGGATTCCCGCCACGCCGTCGGCGGCGTCCCCGCCACCAACCTCGGCCCCTACCCGCCGACGCTGATGGCCGATTGGATGGCGGCGCGCCTCGCCGGCTCGCCCTTTCCGAGCGAGCGCTGGTATGTCGACGCGGGTGGACGGGTAACGAAGACGCCGCTTTGAGAGGCTCAGTCCGCCGCCTCGTAATTCCGGCTGAAGTCTGCGGGCACCGGCGGGCCCCAGCGGTAGAGCGCGTCGCCGGCGACCTGGTCCTCGGGCTTCCAGCTGCCGTCTCCGGGGATCTGGTCGATGTCGCAGAAGTACTCCGCGAGGCTGTTCCAGGGGTCGCGGAGGTAATGGAAAAAGTTCGAGCCGATCACGTGCCGGCCGAAGCCCCAGCCGTTGTTGTATCCGGCGCCCAGCACGGTCTGCGCGCCGAGGCCGATCTCGTCGACGGAGCCCACCTCGAAGCTCGCATGGTGGAATCCTGGGCGCCGATCTTTCAGGAGCGCCACGACGTGGTGATCACCGCCCGCGGCCACATGCATGAAGGCGATGATGCCGGGCACCCGGTCAGAGAGCCGCATGCCGAGCACGCCCGTATAGAACGCGATCGTGCCGTCGAGATCGGGCGTGTGCAGCAGCACGTGACCGAGGCGATGCGGCCGCACCTGTTGGCCGGGCGGACAGCCGCGCCCCTGGCGATCATAGTGGCCGGGGACGTTCATGGTCACCGGCTTGCCCGGACGCCAGGGCTGCGGCTGCTCGAGGCGGATGTTGATGGCGTTCCCGTTGGGATCGCGAAGCCAGAGCCCCCCGCCGAAGGCGTTGTGCGGCGCGTCGATCTCCGCGAGGCCGAGGTCCTTAATCCTGGCGCGCACATCGGCAAGCCCGCGCTCGTCCGTGCCGAAGCGCAGGTGGTTGAGTCGCTTCCTGCGGCCCTCGACCAGGAAGACCTGGTCCTGGTCGCGGCCTTCGCAGCGGAACGCCAGCGCATTCTCGCGATCGGCCGGGAGCAGGCCGAAGGTCGTATAGAAGCGCCGCCCGGCCTCGAGGTCGGGCACGGTGAGCGCATAGCTGAGCAGCGACTGGACCGCCATGGTTTGTCTCCGGCCGGAATACTCTTCCAATGGTCGGCCATTTTCGATGGAAGGACAAGGCGACAGCCGGTGTCATCGGCCATGACGGCATGAGACGGACGCGGTAGGCTGCGAGCAGCTTGCACGAGGTGATCCATGCGCATCGGTGCCGAGCCATTGAGCCTTCACCAGCTTCGCGGGTTCGCCCGCTCGCAGGAGCGGCTCGAGCTTGATCCCGGCTGCCGCGCTGCGGTCGAGCGCGCGGCGCAGGCGGTGGCCACGATCGTGGCGCGCGGCGAGAGGGTCTACGGCGTCAACACGGGATTCGGCCTGCTCGCGAGCACCTCGATCTCCGCGGACAATCTGAAAGCGCTGCAGCGGAACCTCGTGCTGTCGCACAGCGCGGGCACGGGGCCGCTGCTCGACGACGCGGCTGTGCGGCTGATCCTGGCGCTCAAGATCGCGGCGCTCGCGCAGGGCTATTCCGGCGTGCGCTGGAGCCTCATCGAGGCGATGGTCCGCATGGCCGAGGCCGAGGTCTATCCCTGCATTCCCTCGAAGGGCTCAGTCGGCGCCTCGGGCGATCTGGCGCCGTTGGCGCATCTGTCGGCGGCGCTCATCGGCGTGGGCGAGGTGCGGCATCGCGGCGAGATCTTGGCCGCCGCCGAGGGGTTGCGGCGCGCGGGGCTCTCGCCCATCGAGCTCGGCCCCAAGGAGGGCCTGGCGCTGCTCAACGGCACGCAAGTCTCGACCGCGCTCGCACTCATTGGGCTGTTCGCGATCGAGGACGATTTCGCGGCGGCGTTGGTGGCGGGCGCGCTCTCGGTCGACGCGGCCAAAGGCTCTGACACGCCCTTCGACCCGCGGATCCATGCGATCCGCGGTCATCCCGGCCAAGCCGCCGTCGCCGCCATCTACCTGAGCCTGCTGAGCGGCAGCCCGATCCGTGCCTCGCACCTGGACTGCAAGCGGGTGCAAGACCCCTACTCGCTTCGATGCCAGCCGCAGGTGATGGGCGCCTGCCTCGATCACTTGCGATTTGCGGCCGAGGTGATCGCGCGCGAGGCCAATGCGGTCTCCGACAATCCCCTGGTGTTCGCCGACACGGGCGAGGTGCTGTCGGGCGGCAACTTCCACGCCGAGCCGGTCGCGATGGCATCGGACGTGCTGGCGCTGGTGGCGGCGGAGATCGGCGCGCTCTCGGAGCGGCGGATCGCGCTGCTGATCGACCACACGATCTCCGAGCTCCCGCCCTTCCTGGTCCGCGAGGGCGGACTCAACTCCGGGTTCATGATTGCGCAGGTGACCGCCGCCGCGCTCGCCTCGGAGAACAAGTCGCTGGCGCATCCCGCGAGCGTCGACAGCCTGCCGACCTCGGCGAACCAAGAGGATCACGTTTCGATGGCGACCTTCGCCGCCCGCCGGCTCGGCGAGATGGCCGACAACACCGCAGGCATCGTGGCGATCGAGCTGTTGGCGGCGGCGCAAGGCGTCGAGTTTCACGCACCGCTCGAGACCTCGCCGGCGCTTGCGGAGGCCAAGTCGCTCATTCGCGCGGTGGTGCCGCCCTACGACCGCGACCGCCCCTTCGCACCCGACATCGCCGCGGCGAAGCGGCTGATCGCCGAGGGCGCCCTCGCGCGCTTCATTCCGCCGGAAACGCTGCCGAGCTTCGGCCGTTGAGACAGATTTGCGCCGATCACGGACTTCGCATCTCAGGCCTGCGGCGAAGCAGGCTCGACCCGCGTGGCAAAACCTGAATATCATGGCGCACGCGAAATAGAGCGGTCTCGGCGATGGCCAGGAATTCTGATCCCTACCTCGCGCTCGGCGTGCGTCCCATCATCAATTGCTGCGCTGTGCGCACGCTCTATGGCGGCAGCCTCATGCTGCCGCAGGTCAAGGACGCCATGGCCCAGGCCTCGCGCCAGTTCGTCCATCTGGACGAGCTCATGGAAGCGGCGGGCCGGCGGCTCGCGGAGCTGACGCAGGCGGAATGGGGCATGGTCACCTGCGGCAGCGCCGCCGCCATGGCGCTCGCGACCGCCGCCTGCATCGCCGGCAACGATCCCGCGAAGATGCTGCGCCTGCCCTTCACCGAGGGCATGGTCAATCGCGTGATCATGCTGCGCAACCAGCGCTTCGCCTATGACCAGGCGATCCGTATGGCGGGCGCGCATGTGGTGGAGATCGGCAGCCGAGCCGAGCTCGACGTGGCACTCGCCGAGCCCGTCGCGATGATCGCGGTGCTCGGCAATGTGGAGGCGAAGTCCGCGGTCCGGCTCGAGGAGCTGGTGGCGGCGGCGAAGCCGCGCGGCATTCCCGTGATGGTGGACGCGGCTTCCGAGCAATTGGAGCGGCCGAGCCCCTATCTCGCGCGCGGCGCCGATCTCGTGGTCTATAGCGGCGGGAAATATCTGCGGGGACCGCAGACCAGCGGCCTGCTGCTGGGCTCCAAGGCGCTGATCCAGGCCGCCTGGCGCAACGCCTCGCCGCACCAGTCGCTGGGACGGCCGATGAAGGTGTCTAAAGAAGACGTGATTGGATGCCTCGCCGCCATCGAGTACTGGTTCGAGACGCGCGATCCCGCGGCGGAGCTGCGGCGCTGGCACGCGGATGCGCAGACCATCGCGGACCGGGTCGCGCGCGTCGCGGATGCCGTTACGGAAGTGATCGAGCCCGCGGGGGTCGAGCGGGTGCCGAAGCTTCGGATTCTCTGGGACACCAAACGAATTCCGATCGACGGCGACGCCATGCGGCGCCGGCTGCTCGAGGGCACGCCCCGCATCATGCTCGACGACACCGCGACGACGGCGGACACGGTCGTGATCGACCCGTTCGCGCTGCAGCCGGGCGAGGCCGAAGCCGTGGGCGTCGCCATCGCCTTGGCCTTCACCCATGCCAGCCGCGAGACGCCGACGATGGAGAAGCCGGTCGCCGCGGAGATCGCGGGCGAGTGGGATTTGCGGGTCAAGTTCCTGCGCGGCGAGCGGACCCATCGCTTGCGGATCGAGCAGCGCGGCAGCGAGATCTCCGGGCATCAGCATTCCCCGGATTTCGACAGCCCGGTCGTCGGCCGCCTCACCCCGGAGGGCGTCGATTTCTCCTTCGACTATCGCTACGAGGGGAGCCGCATCTCCTACCGCTTCCTGGGCCAGGCGAATGGCCGCACGATGACCGGCACCGTCATCCTTGGCGCGGTTACAGATCACCATCAGGGGCTGGTGAACCTGAGCCAGTTCGGCAGCGGAAACTGGCAGGCCGACCGGATCGTGCCATCACAGCTGGGGCTCCTATGAAAATTACATCGCTTCGAACGCGCATCGTCGAGCTTCCCGCGGACGAGCCGCTGGCGGACGCGCCGGAGAACCCGCAGGGCAAGCGGCCCTTCGTCACCCTCGAGCTCGGCACGGACGGCGGCGGCGAGGGACTCGGCGTCACCTTCTTCGGCGGCGCCCTCACCGGCTCGCTCAAGCGCGCGGTCGATGACCTCGGCGCGCTCATCGTCGGCGACGACCCGCTGCGCCCCGAGGCGATCGCGCGCAAGCTCCAGGATGCCGCGGGATATGCCGGCCCCGCCGGCGTGTTCACGCTGGCCTTGTCCGCCATCGACATGGCGCTTTGGGACATCAAGGGCAAAGCCGCGGGTCTTCCGCTCTGGAAGCTGCTGGGTGGCGTGCGCGAGACGGTCCCGACCTATGCGAGCGGCGCGCTCATGCGCGGCCTTCCGCTCGACCGCGCCGCCGCCGCCGCGCGTCGGCTCGTGGAGACGGGCTTCCGTGAGGTGAAGATGCAGCTGGCGCTCCCGGGCGAGACCTCGCCCGAGCGCGAGATCGAGCGCGCCCGCGTCATTCGCGAGAGCGTCGGTCCCGACATCACGCTGATGGCCGATATCAACCAGCGCTGGCGGCCCGAGCAGGCGATGGACATCGGCCGCAGGCTCGAGGGCTTCAACCTCGGCTGGCTCGAGGACGTGACGGTGGCCGACGATTTCGGGGGCCTTGCGCGCGTGGCGTCGGCCTTGTCGACGCCGGTCACCGGTGGCGAGTATCTCTGGGGCATCGCGCCCTTCCGGCACATGCTGGAGGCGCGCTCGGTCGATATCGTGATGATCGATCTCGTGCGCGTCGGCGGCATCACGCAATGGCTCAAGGTCGCGGGCATGGCCGAGGCGTTCAACCTGCCGGTGGTCAGCCATTTGATCCCGGAAGTGCACGTGCACCTCATCGGCGCGATCCCGAACGGCCTGACGGTCGAATACATGCCCTGGCTGGTGCGGCTCTTCGAGGACGTGCCGCGGCCCCAGAAGGGCGCGCTCGCCATGCCGACGGCGCCCGGCCTCGGTCTCAAATTCGACCAGGCCGCGCTCAAGCGCTTTGCGGTGGCGTGAGGATGATGAGCATCCGAGACAAGGCCTATATCGCCGGAATCTTCGAGCACCCGACGCGGAAAGCCGACGACAAGTCGTTGGCGCAGCTGCACGCGGAAGTCGCCAAGGGCGCGCTCGAAGACGCGGGGTTAGCCAAGCAGGATGTCGACGGATATTTCTGCGCCGGGGACGCGCCTGGGCTCGGTCCGCTCTCGATGGTGGACTACCTCGGGCTCAAGCTGCGCCACGTCGATTCGACGGACACCGGCGGCTCCTCCTATGTCCTGCATGTCGGCCACGCCGCCGAGGCGATCGCGGCGGGCAAATGCCGCGTGGCGCTGATCACGCTGGCGGGACGGCCGCGCTCTACGGGCCAGGCGACCGGCACACAGCCGCGCAATCTCGGCATGGCCACGCCCGACGTCGCCTTCGAGTTCCCCTTCGGGCCCACGATCGTCAATCTTTATGCGATGTGCGCCATGCGGCACATGCACGAGTTCGGCACCACGAGCGAGCAGCTCGCCTGGATCAAGGTCGCGGCTTCCCATCACGCACAACACAACCCGCACGCCATGCTGCCGGAGGTGGTGACGGTCGAGGAGGTCGTGACTTCGCCGATGATCGCCGATCCGCTGCATCGGCTCGATTGCTGCGTGATCAGCGACGGCGGCGGCGCCTTCGTGGTGGTGCATCCCGACGTCGCCAAGAGCCTGAAGCGGCCGCGCGTGAGGATACGAGGTGCCGGCGAGGCACCGAAGCACCAGATGGGCGGACGGATCGACTTGACCTACTCCGGCGCCGCCTGGTCGGGACCGGCCGCCTTCGCGGAAGCGGGCGTCAAGCCCGCGGACATCAAATACGCATCGATCTACGACAGCTTCACCATCACCGTACTCATCCAGCTCGAAGACCTCGGTTTCTGCCAGAAGGGCCAGGGCGGCCGGTTCGTCGCCGACGGGAACCTGATCTCCGGCGTCGGCAAGCTGCCCTTCAACACCGACGGCGGCGGGCTCTGCAACAATCACCCCGCGAACCGCGGCGGACTCACCAAGGTGCTCGAGGCCGTGCGCCAGCTCCGCGGCGAGGCGCATCCGAAGGTGCAGGTGAAGAATTGCGACCTCGCGATCGCGCACGGCACCGGCGGCCAGCTGGCCACCCGGCACGGCAGCGCCACCGTCATCCTGGAGCGGGAGTGATCATGGCCGCCGCCCAAGACCGCAAGCTCCCCGCGCCAGAACCCAATCCTGAGACCCAGCCGTTCTGGGATGCGGCGGCACGCGGGCAATTGCTCCTCAAGCGGTGCACGGCCTGTGGCGAGCGCCACTATTATCCGCGCGCGCTCTGCCCCTTCTGCTTCAGCGATAAGACGGAGTGGGAGCCCGCCGCGGGCACCGGCAAGATCTATTCCTTCAGCGTGATGCGCCGCGCGCCGGCGCCTTACGCGATCGCCTATGTGACCCTTGCCGAGGGCGTCAGCATGCTGACGAACATCGTCGATTGCGACCTCGACCGCATCCGCATCGGCCAGGACGTGCGCTTGGTGTTCAAGCCCACCGACGGCGGTCCGCCGGTGCCTATGTTCACGCCGGCGTAGGCTCAGCCCGGAAACGGCGGCTTGGCAAGCGCCGTTGCCGACACTCGATCGCCGGCGATGTCGATGATGTAGCGGCCGCTCAGAAGAAATTCTCGGGTCACGGGCCCGTCGCCGCGGACGTAGCCCATGACGACGGCGCGGCCGAGCTTCGCGCTGTAGCCGGCGGAGGTGATCTCGCCCACGGGCTTGCCGTCGCGCAGGATGCCTTCGCCGCCCCAGGGGAATGCCGCGGGATCATCGAGCGTGAAGAGACCGAGCCGCTTGCCGGGGCCGCGCTCCTGCTGCCGCAGCAGCGCCTCGCGGCCGATGAAGTCGGTGCCTTTCCCGAGCTTGACGGCATGCATCAGTCCGGCCTCGAGCAGCGTCTCGTCGGGGCCGAGCTCGGCGCCGAAGGCGCGCCGGCCGGCCTCGATGCGGAGCACATCGATCGCATAATAGCCGGCGTCCTTGAGGCCGAGTTCAACTCCTGCATCCATGAGCGTGTCGTAAACGCCAGCGACGAATTCCGTGGGAACGTAGAGCTCGAAGCCGGGCCCGCCGACGTAGCTCATGCGCGCCGCGCGCACGCGCGCGAAACCCAGATCGATCTCCGCCGTGGCGCCCCGCGGCAATGCGGCCTCGGAGAGATCGTCGGGCGAGACCCGCGCGAGCAGCGCCGGTGCCTTGGGGCCCATGAGGGAGAGCACCGACCAGGCAGAGGTCACGTCGGTCAGGATCGCGGCCTCGTCGCCGATGTGGCGCGTGATCCAATCGCGATCGCGGGTCGCCTGCGCGGTGCCGGTGACCAACAGGAAGGCCGTCTCGCCGAGCCGGATGATCGTGAGATCGCTCTCGAAGCCGCCGCGCGCATTCAGCATGGCGGTATAGACCATGCGGCCTGGCGCCACATTCATGTCGCTGGCGCAGAGGCGCTGCAGCACCGCCAACGCGTCGCGCCCCTGCAGTAGGAGCTTCGCGAAGGAGGTCTGGTCGAAGATCGCCACCGTCTCGCGGGTGGCGCGCTGCTCCTCGAGGCAATAGGGAAGCCAGCCAGGC
>DATMMM010000024.1:0-6054 GCA_035569735.1 Allostellaceae bacterium
AGGACGTGCCGCCCGGCAGCTTCGTCCTGGTGGACCAGTTCATCGACCGCACCTTCGCGCGCGCCAAGAGCTTCTTCGGCACCGGCTGCGTCGCCCACGTCTCGATGGCCGAGCCGGTCTGCCCCCGCATCGGCGACGCGCTGGTCGCCGCCGGCACCGCTTCCGGAATCCCGATCCGGCGCGGCGGCACCTACATGGTGATGGAGGGCCCGCAGTTCTCCAGCCTGGCCGAGAGCCGGCTCTACCGCGCCTGGGGTTGCGACGTCATCGGCATGACCAACATGCCCGAGGCGAAGCTCGCCCGCGAAGCGGAGATCTGCTACGCGACCGTCGCGATGGTGACCGACTTCGACAGCTGGCATCCCGACCACGGCCACGTCAGCGTCGAGGCGATCGTGCGCGTGCTGCTGGAAAACGCGGACCGCGCGCGCGGCCTGGTGAAGGCGGTGGTGCCGCGCCTGGGCGCCGGCCACGGCCCCTGCCCCGCAGGCTGCGACCGCGCGCTCGAGCATGCGCTCATCACCGCTCCCGAGGCGCGCGACCCCGCGCTGCTGCGCAAACTCGACGCGGTCGCGGGACGGCTGCTGAACCGATAGAGCGCGGCGGTCGCCGTCAGAGCCGCACGCCGTAGCGCGCATATTGCTTGGCGATGTCGGGCTCCAGGCGCTGCGCCGCCGCAATGTCGGTGCTGCCGCCGGCCTTGTCGCCGAGCCGGGTCTTGGCGACGCCGCGGCCGAAGAGCCAGCCCGCGACCGGCGCGGTCCCTGCGAGGGCGCGATCATAATCCGTGAGCGCCGCCTGCGCCCGGCCGGCCTTCAGATTGACCAGCGCGCGGCTGCCGAAGGTGGCGGCGCTGTTGGGGCGCAAGGCCAGCGCATGCTCGCAGTCGGCAAGCGCTTCCTCAAGCGCGCCGACGATCGCGAGATCCAGGCAGCGGTCGGTGAGCGCCAGCGCGTCCTCCGGGCTCAGCGTGACCGCCTGGTCGAAGTCCTGGATCGCGCGCTCATACTGGCCGAGCCGGTGAAACACGCTGCCGCGATTGGTGAAGGCGATCGGGGACGCCGGCTTCAGCCGTATCACCTGGCCGTAATCCGCGATGGCGTGGCCGAGCTGGCGCAGCGCGACATGGGCGTTGCCGCGGTTGAAGAATGCGGCGGCGAGACGGTCGTTGTCCTCCTGGCCTCCCGCGATCACGGCGGAGCAGGCTTTTACTTGCGCCTCGGGGCCCTCACGGTCGAGCCCCGCGCAGGCCCGCAGCAGCTCGTCGCGCGTCTCGGCGCCGGCGCTCGATGCCGTCAGCATAGCCAGCAACAAAAGCCAGCAGCAGCGAGCGCCCATGCCTGCCCCTTGCACCCCGCGGTGCCGCACTCTATCGCTTCGGCGGCGACAGGCGCCACGGGGTTGAGCCAAGTCCGGTGCGCCGGATAGACTCCGGCGCAGGGGAGCAGCGGGTGCCGGCATGAAAGTCCAGGGCAAGCCCATGCGGACGATCTGGGTCGAGGCCGAGGGCGCCGCCGTCGGCATCATCGACCAGACACGGCTGCCGCACGAGCTGGCGACGCGCCGGATCGAGACCGTGGAGGCGATGGCGGAAGCAATCCGCAGCATGCGCGTGCGCGGCGCGCCGCTCATCGGTGCCGCCGCCGCTTATGGCGCGGCGCTGGCGCTGTCGCGGGATGCCGCGGACCCGGCGCTCGCCTCGGCGATAGACCTGCTCGCGGCAACCCGGCCGACGGCGATCAACCTGCGCTGGGCGCTCGAGGAGATGCGCGCCGCCGTGGCGCCGCTGCCGCCGGCGCGCCGCGCGGCCGCCGCCTGGACACGCGCTGCGGAGATCGCCGAGGCCGACGTCGTCCTCAACCGCGCGCTCGGCGAGCACGGGCGCGCGCTCATCGAGCAGGCTCGCGAAAGGCAAGGCAAGGGTAGTCGTGTCAATGTGCTGACCCATTGCAACGCAGGCTGGCTCGCGGCGGTGGATTGGGGCACGGCGCTGGCGCCGGTCTTCATGGCGCACGACCGCGGCACGCCCGTGCATGTCTGGGTCGACGAGACGCGCCCGCGCAACCAGGGTGCGAGCCTCACCGCCTGGGAGCTGCTGCAGCACGGCGTGCCGCACACGGTGATCGCGGACAACGCGGGTGGACACCTGATGCAGCGGGGCAAGGTCGATCTCTGCATCGTGGGCACCGACCGCACCACGGCGGCGGGCGACGTCGCCAACAAGATCGGCACATATCTGAAGGCGCTCGCCGCCCACGACAACGGCGTGCCCTTCTATGTCGCGGCGCCCAGCCCCAGCATCGACTGGTCGATCGAGGACGGAAGGAGCATTCCGATCGAGGAGCGCACCCAGAGCGAGGTCACGGAGATCGCGGGTTTAGGCGCCGACGGCGCGGTCATGCAGGTGCGTCTGACACCCGCGGGCAGTCCCGCAGCCAATCCCGCCTTCGACGTGACGCCGGCACGGCTGGTGACCGGGCTCATCACCGAGCGCGGCATTGCCAAAGCCTCGCGCGAGGGTTTGCTCGCGCTCTTTCCGGAGCGGCGTCCGAACCGCGCGGGGTCTTGATGGCGGCGTCGCGCCTCGCGCACCGCGCACTCCGGCAGGAGATCATCGCGACCGCCCGGCGCATGAACGCGCTCGGCATCAACCAGGGCAAGTCCGGCAATCTCAGTCAGCGCATCCCCGAGGGATTCTTGGTGACCCCGACGGCGATGACGTACGACAAGCTGAAGCCCGCCGACATCGTCGTCATGGGTTTCGATGGATCGCATCGCGGCACGCGACTGCCGTCCTCGGAGTGGCGTTTCCACCGGGACATCCTGGTGGCGCGGCCGGAGACCAATGCGGTGATCCACACCCACGCCATGTTCGCGACCACGCTCGCCTGTCTCGGCCGCGAGATCCCGGCCTTCCACTACATGGTCGCGGTTGGCGGCGGCGACAGCATCCGCTGCGCGCCCTACGCCACCTTCGGCACCGAGGCGCTGTCGCGCCACGCCGTCGCGGCGCTCGAGGGGCGCAAGGCCTGCCTGCTAGCCAATCACGGCATGATCGCCGTCGGTGCAACGCTCGTGGCGGCGCTGGCGCTCGCGGTCGAGGTCGAGACCCTCGCCGCGATGTACTGGCGCGCGCTGCAAGTGGGCGAGCCCAATCTCCTCGATGCCCCCGAGATGGCGCGCGTACTGGAGAAGTTTCGGACGTATGGGCAGCAGGCTCCGGCGAGGCGATCGTCGGTCAGCGCGCCAACTCCCGCCCAAGCTGCGCCAGATCCGCGAGGTGCTCGGCGTCGTGCGCGAGCATCATCCGGGCGAGTCCCTCGACGGTAATCTCGCCGACGCCTTCCATCACACCGGTGCGCCGGCGCTGTTCCAGGGAAAGGCTCGCCAGACGCCGCACCATATCCGCGCGCACCGCCGCGAAAGCGGCTTGGGCCGTCGCGAAATCTTGCCGGTGGTAATCCCGCTCGCGCGCGAGCTTGCCACCGTCGACATCGGCAAGCGCGGGTGTGGCTTCGGCCAGCATGCGCTCGAGGCGCACGCGATAGGCCTCGATCTCGATGTCTCGGAGATGGCAAGCATGCTCCTGGAGCGAGAAATTGCCGTCCTTCGCGCGCGTCTTCCAGCGGGCGGGCGCGATCCCCGCCACGAGCGCCGCAAACCGCGGCGGCATCGCCGCGAGCTCCGCCACGTTTGCCGCGAATGCATCCTCCCCGGCGCTCTCGTCCATCGGCCACGATCGATTGGTCGTGCACATGGATGCGCCCTCCTAGGCCGCGCCCGTAATCGTCCCATCGGCCGCGACCCTGATCCGGCCCTCCGGCAGCCGCGCCAGGTCCGCGGGCGCGAGCTCGAGGGCGGGCAGGCTGGCGTGGCCCATCTCGCGCGCGACCACGATGCCGAGCGTCAGGATCGCGTCGACCTCGCCCAGCAGCAGCGCCGCGGGTGCGAGCCCGCGCGCGATCAGCTCCAGCATGATGGCACTCGAGGAGCTGGAGCCCCGGGGCTCCGCCAGCGCCAGCACCGTGCCGGCGACGCTTCGCCCGTGCTGGGGATGGCGGGGGTCGCTGATTTGGCCGGTCTTGGGATCGACGCCGCCCCAAAAGCTCAGCGGCGCCGTGAGCCGGAGCAGCGGCCCGGTGCCTATGCCCTCGATCAGCACGCGGCCCTTCACGACCACAGGCGCTCGTCCCGAGTGACGCGGCCCGCGACCGCGGAGGCCACGCAATCCGCGAGGCTGCCGTAGACCGTCGCGAAGCCGGTGTTGGCGGGCGCGTAGAAGGCGAATTTTCCCGAATTGGTCATGAGCACGCCGGCCTCGGGCGGCAGGATCGGCGCCACCACGACGCAGGTGTCCACCACGATCTCGACCCCGCTTGCCCTCAGGGGCGCCAGCAGACCCACCCGCTGGAGCTCCGCCAGCACGCCGCGGCCAGTGCAAGCATAGAACGGCACGCGAAAGCGCTGGCCCTCGGAGAGCGCGGCGAGCGCGCGGAACTCTTGCAGGGAGAAATGCGGGCTGCCGACCGCGATAGCGTCGATACGGTCGCTGCCCGCGGCGGCGGTGGAGAGCCGGTCGCGCGCCTGCCGCAGCAGCGCGGGCGTCACCTCGATCCGGCGCTCGGGCGCTCCGCCCGCGAGTACGGTTTCGATATCGGGAGCCTCGGGCGTCACGCCCACGACGTGGAAAAGCCCGACCGCGCCCGTCGATGCCGCCGCAGCGCCGAGCGCCTTGAGCCGATCCTCGTGGGTGCCGGCGGGCACGCCCGCGATCGCCGCCACCGCCGAGCCCGCCTCCGCGCCCAGGAAGGCGCCCAGCACGGGGTAGAACGCGTCGGTGCGCCTGAGCTCCGGCGAGAGGCCGCTCACGTCAATGACCAGGCGCGCGCGCCGGTTCTCGTCGAGATGCAACCCATAGCGCGGCGCCCGTGCCGCGACCGCGCAGCAGAGATCCAGAAAATCGCCGAGCCGGTTGGTGCGCGCGCCCAGCACGGAGTTGACGAAGGCGACCGCGTTCGATTCGCCCCAGGCGACATGCGCGCCGAGCCGGGGCCGGTGCCCGGCCTGATAGGGCGCGCAGGTCCAGGTCGGCGCGCAGCCCAGCGCCTCCGAGGCCACCATGAGCCGGCGCGCCATCGCGGTCGTGGCGGGATCGAATTTCACTCGCCCGGGATGCACGAGGTCGAGCGCGCCAACGTTCAGCGTCGTGGGCACCGCGACCTTGCCGCCGAGCTCGACCAGCCGCTCGGCGAAATAGACGCCGCTGTCGCCGTGATAGAGACAGCCGTCGATATGCGCGCTCTCCACCGGAACCAGCTCGGCCGCCCCCATCAGCCGCGCCGCCTCGGCGACGATGCGCGCCGCCATCGCCGCAGCGGGCCCCTGCGCACCCTCGATGAGGGCGCGCTCCGCCGCGGTGAGGGCGAGCGTCATGTCATCTGGCTATTTGCCGACATACTCGGCGATGAAGCTCATGGTGCGGTCGAGGGCCGTCTTGGCCGAGGCCGCGTCGTAGCTGCCGCGCTCGTCGCAGTTGAAGCCGTGACCGGCGGGGTAGACATAGATGGTCGCATCCTTCCGCGCCTGCTTCACCGTCTCTACGTCGGTCATGGGGATGCTCTGATCCTTGTCGCCGAAGTGCAGCATGGTCGGCACCTTCGGTTTCTCGTTGGCCGTCGCCGCGATGCCGCCGCCGTAATATCCGACCGCGCAAGCGAGGCCGGAGAGCCGGGTCGCCGCGTGGAAGGCGAGCGTGCCGCCCCAGCAATATCCCACGGCCGCGACCTTGCCGACGCCTTTGACCGCGTCGATCCCGGCCTGGACGTCGTGGAGCGGGCCCGGCCCATCGACGGCGGTGCGGATGTCGCGGCCCTCGGCGATGGCGTTTTGGTCATAGCCGAGCTCGATGCCGGGCTTGTGGCGATCGAAGAGAGCCGGCGCGATCGCGGTGTAGCCGCGCGCGGCGAAACCGTCGGCGGTGCGCTTGATGTGGTTGTTGACGCCGAAAATCTCCTGGATCACCACGACGGCGCCCTTCGGCTTGCCGGCGGGGTC
>DATMMM010000025.1:0-7066 GCA_035569735.1 Allostellaceae bacterium
CTGCAGCGGATCGCGGCCGAGTGCGGCACCAGCTTGTTCGGCCTGGTCAGGGGCTACGCAAAACTCGCCTTCGGGCCGGGGCGTCTCAGCCTCGACGAGTACCTGGCGCTTCGCCTGTTCGATCCGAGAATGTATGCGGGCGTCGACACGCGTGCTTTCGTCGGACTCACTCAATCGCGCAAGATCTGGCTCAAGGCCAATTTCCGCGTAGAGAATTTCGCTCTCGCCGAGAACAAGATCGCGGCCGACGCGCTGTTCGCCGCTTACGGATTCCGCACCACGCCGACGCAAGCCCTGTTCTGCAATCAGGTTGGGACGCGGTCGTCGCCGAGACTGCTCCGCAACGAGAGGGAGCTTCGCGACTTCCTGTGCAGTCCCGAGCACTATCCCCTCTTCGCGAAGCCGCTGGGCGGCTTCCAAAGCCTGGGTTCCACCAGCATCGACCGCTACGACGCGACGCGGAATTGCCTCGTCACGGTGAGCGGCCAACCGCTCCTGCTCGACAAGTTCGTTGCCGACGTGGCTCAGCACTACAGCGCGGGCTATCTGCTCCAGCGGCGTGTGAGCCCCCATGGCCTCGTGCGCGCGATCTGCGGCGATCGGCTCGCCACCGTCCGGCTGCTCACGGTCGTCTCCTCGGGCGCGCCGCGGATCATTCGCGCCTGCTGGAAGATTCCCGCGGGCGCTCATGGCGCCGACAATTTCTGGCGAGCGGGCAATCTCCTGGCCCAGCTCGATCTCGCGTCGGGGCGCGTGCTCCGGGTCGTGCGCGGCGTCGGCATGACGCTCGAGGAGGTGACGCATCACCCCGACACCGGCGCTGCGCTGGTGGGCACCCTGGTGCCCAATTGGAGCGCCGTGACCGAGACCGCGCTCGACGGCGCCAAGGTGCTGCCGGATCTCAAGCTCGTCGGCTGGGACATCGCACCCGTCGATGGCGGGGCGGTGCTGGTCGAGCTCAACCACACGCCCGATTTCATCCTGCCCCAGCTTGCCGACCGGCGGGGCATCTTGGATGACGAATTCAAAGCCTTCCTCGCGGAGTGCGAGCGGCTTTGCCGCAGCTGGGAGCGCGAGCAGCGCGCGGGGTCCCGGCGCGTCGCGCTCGAGGGCTTCAAGATCGCTTGAGATCGGGCTCGCAGCCCTAATCTAGGCGGCGGCGCTTTTCCGGCGCGCGGCCCCCAGGGCAAGCGTGGCGGCGACGAGCGCGTCAATGTCTCGCTTTTCGGTGCGATGGTTGACGATGGCAGCGCGGATCGCCACGCGGCCGCCGATCGTGGTGGTCGAGGGCGCCGCGATACCGGACTCCTGGAGTGCCACCGCGAGCTCCGCGTTGATCCGGTTGGCGTCCGGGCCGCGATAGCCGAAACAGACGATGTTGAGCTGCACGGGCGCCAGGAGCTCGAGCTCCGGCGCCGCTTCGACGCGGCTCTTGAGGTATTGCGCGAGATCGCAGCTGTGCGCGATCGCCCGGCCGATCCGCTCGGTGCCGTGCACCTTGAGGGTGAACCAGGTCTTGAGCGCACGGAAGCCGCGCGAGAGGTCCGGACCGAAATCGCAGGGCCAGGGCGAGCCCGCAGCAAGCCCGCGCGTCTCGCGCCGGAGATAGGCGGCGGGCGCGGCGAAGGCGCTGCGGTGCATCCGGCCATCGCGCACGAGCACGAAGCCGGCGTCGTAGGGCACCTGGCCCCATTTGTGGAAATCGAAGGCGAGCGAGTCCGCGCGCTCGATGCCCGCGAGAAGCGGCGCAAGCTCGGGCGCCAGGATCGCGAGCGCGCCGAAGGCTCCGTCGACGTGGAACCAGACCTTCTCGGCCGTGGCGGCTTGGGCGAGTGCGGCGAGATCGTCGATGGCGCCGATGTCCACCGTCCCCGCGGTGCCGACCACCAGGAAAGGCGACATACCCAGGGCGCGGTCGGCGGCGATCGCGGCGGTGAGCGCGCCGATGTCGATGCGGTGATGGTCGTCGGTCGGGATGATCCGCAGCGCCTCGACGCCCAGGCCCGAAAGGTCCATTGCCTGCGCGATGCAGCCATGAGCCGCCGCCGATGTGTAGGCGGTGAGGCGCCGGGTCGAGGCGCGCACGCCCTTGCGGCGTACGCCGGTGCCGAGCGCCGCCGCGCGCGCGACCAGCACGGCGATCAGGTTCGCCATCGAGGTTCCCGTGACAAAGAGCCCGCTTGCGGTCTCGGGAAAGCCGAAGAGCCCGCGCATCCACTCGACGACCTGGCGCTCGACTTCGATCGGCGCGTGGTCGCGGCCGCCGAGGTTCGCATTGAGGCCGGCGGCCAGCATCTCCGCCAGCACGCCCGCGGGATTGCCGCCGCCGTGCACCCAGCCCATGAAGCCCGGATGCACGTTGCCGGTGGCATAGGGCAGCACGTGGCGCATGAACTCGCCGTGGACCTCCGCGAGGTCCGAGGGCCCGCGCGGCAGCTCGGAGCGGAACCGCTGCCTCACCTCGTCGGGGATCGGCTGCCAGACCGGCCGCTCCCGGATGCCCTCGATATAGTCGAGGATGTCGTCGAGCATGCGGTGACCCTGCGCGCGCAAGCTCGCCCAGTCCTCGGGATCGAGGCTCGTGCGCGGGTCCGCCGGCGGGGTTCTCGCCATCCCGGCAGGCTCGCACCACGCGGTTAACAGAGTGTTAGAAACCGCCGCGAGACCCCGCGGGCAGTCGCCGGCCCCTGGGAATTCCGCCCTTATTTGTCGCGCGCCACAGCCTCTTTGAGCTTCGCTGGATCCACCTGGATCGATGCGCCCGCGCGCTCCTGCTGCAGCAGCATGGCGACGCGCGAATCGCGTCCGGCCCAGCCCCGGTTCATCGCCTCGGTCATCTCGTCGAGGGCCAGATTCGACAGGCGCATGGGGACGCCGAGCTCGCGCCCGAGCGCCGTCGCCAGCGTCACGTCCTTATGCGCGAGGCGGAGCGCGAAGGCCGGCGGATCATATTGGTTGGGCAGGAACTGATCGATGAGTCCATCGAAGGTGCGGCGGCGGCCGGTGGCGCCTTGCCGCACGGCCTCGAAGAGCGCCAGCGGGTCGACGCCGCCCCTGACGCCCAGCGTGAACACCTCCGCAAGCACGGTCTGCAAGGCATAGCCCGCGCAGTTGTGCACGAGCTTCGCGACCGAGCCCGCGCCGATCGGGCCGACATAGCGGGCGCGGTCGCCCATGGCGTCGAGCAGCGGTTTGTGCCGGTCGAAGATCGCGTGCTCGCCGCCGACCCAGAGCGCAAGCTTCCCGGTCTCCGCGCCCTTGGGCCCGCCGCTCACCGGTGCGTCCAGCATGTGCAGGCCACGCTCGGCGAAGGCCGCATGGATCCGGCGCACCACTGTCGGCGAATTCGTGGAGAGATCGAAGAAGGCCGTCCCCTTCCGCATCGCCGGGAGCAATCCGTCGGCCCCGAGCGCCACCGCCTCGACCTCCGGCGGTCCCGGCAGCGAGGTGAAGACGACCTCGGTCGCCTCGGCCACTTGCCGCGGCGTGTCGGCCCAGACGGCGCCGGCCGCGAGATGGGGCTCCGCCGCCGCGCGCCGCGCATCGTGCACCACCAGCTTCGTGCCGGCCTTCTGAAGATTCCGCGCCATATGGGCACCCATGGTGCCCAGGCCGATAAAGCCCACCTGCATGATCCCCTCCCTCCGTTATCGACAAAGCCGAAGGCGCGTCAGCGCTGCTCGAACACCTCTTTCGCGAGCAGCGCCGCCGACATGGCCGTGGGCCAGCCCGAATAGAACGCGAGATGAGTGATCAGCTCGACGATCTCGTCCTTGGTGACGCCATTCAAGAGCGCGCGCTCGAGATGGCCGCGCAGCTGCTCGCTCCGATTGAGCGCGACCAGGGTCGCGACGGTGATCAGGCTGCGGTCGCGCTTGGAAAGCCCCGGCCGCTCCCAGACATCGCCGAACAGGACCTTCTCGGTCAGCTCGACCAGCTTCGGGGCGACGGTGCGGACCTTGTCGCGGGCGGCGGTCGAGGGCGCGGTTGCTGCGGGCATGGTTTTCCTCCTCAAGGGGAACGGTCGGGCCTGCGCTCGTTGGGGCGGCTGATGAGAGAGGCTAACCCGGGTTCACCGCCGGCCGCCAGCGCGGGTTTGCGCCAAGTCCGCAACGGGTGCTACCTGAGCGGGAATGGGCGGCAGATCGATGTGCGAGAGAATGTTCATTTGGAGATCCCCGCCGTTCACGGCCGCGATTGAAGCAACGGTTTCCCACGGGCCGCTGTGAGCCAACTATTTTGCAGAGACATTTGATTGACACAGCCGCGGCGCTGTTGCATTTGATCGCGCTCTCCAGCGACGGGGCACAAGGGTACGGGCGTGGATTCCAGGGAGGTTCTCGACATCCCTATTCTGGATGTCGGGCGGCTATCGAGTGGCGATCTCTGTCGCCACGATCCCGCGCGGGCGAGAGAACTTGTTCGCGCAGCGTTGAGCCGCCGCAGCCATCCGCTGCTGCCTTATGTTGCGCGATTTCTCGATCGCGTCTCTCATTCCTGGCTCGTGCGCCAATCCAATCCCTATCTCGAGGAAATCCGCGACGTCGCCGCGGTGCTCCGCCGGCCCGGCGCGTATTTCCTCAACACGGTCTACGAATGGGCCTGCTCGACCAGCGTCGCGCGCGACGCCGAGGGCGGGGCCCGCATGATCCGGGTGCTCGATTGGGGCATGCCGGGGCTGGGTCGGAACGCCGTCATCGCGCGACACTCCGCGGAAAGCGGCGCTTTCTATAGCGCGACGTGGCCGGGCTATGCCGGCGTGCTCACGGGCATGGCGCCGGGCCGGTTCTCGGCCGCCATCAACCAGGCCCCCAAGATGCCGGTGCTCGGCCTGGAGATCGTCGACGAGATCGTGACCCGCCTGCGCGTCATGCGGTCGCGCGGCGCGGTGCCGGGAGCGCATCTGCTGCGCCAGGTTTTCGAGCGCGCGCCCGATTACGCAACCGCCCTCGAGATGCTGACCAACGAGCGCGTGAGCCTCGCGATGCCCGCGCTTTTCACCCTCGCCGGCACCGAGCCGGATCAAGGCTGCGTCGTCGAAGGCTTCGGCAGGGTGCGCCGCGTGCATCGATTGGCGGGCGCCGAGAACGGAGCGCTCGGCGTTGCCAATCAATGGCTGAGCGCCGATCTCAAGGGCAAGCCGCGCAATCGCGCGGTGGGAACCGGCCCGGCCATGACCGCCGCGGCGAACAACCGGGCGCGGCGGACCATGGTGGCGAAGCTCCAGGGCGATGCGTTCCGCGGCGCGGCCGATCTCCGCGAGCCCGTGCTCAACAGCCACACGGTGATGGTGGTGGTCGCCAATGCCCGCCGCGGCGAGATGATGGTGGAGGCGCTCGAGGCGTCCGAGGGATCGGTCATCCCGCGCGTGGTCGCGCGCCGATCGATTGCAGCCGCGGCCGAAGCTGCTCGCGAACAGCCTGCTCACTCGGCTCGCCGTAGAGCGCAATAAATTTCCCGCGAGACATCCAGAATTCCTGGCGCATCCGCCGGAAGCGACGGCCTCTGAGGCTGCGCGGATTGAAGGTCCAGGTCAGCAGCCAGAGCCAGAGGCTGTCGAGCCAGCGGTAGGCGCGCATCGGGCGCACGGGATTGCGCTGGTCCTCGGCGCTCTCGAAGCCGTGCTTCGCTACGATCCAAGTCAGGTTGCGCGCGAGGTTCCGGCCGGCGAAGGCCGGCCTGATGCGGAGCGCCTTCACCTCGCGCAGGTCCGGCGCCCGCTGCAGGTAGGCCGCCAACCGGTGGAGCGAGCGCGTGACTTGGCGCCGCGTGCTCACGGCCCAGCGCAGCGTCGGGCCAGCCGACGGCAGGGTCATCAAATGCTCGTTCCAGAAGTGCAGCTCCAGCAGGAGATCACCGGGCTGAAGCCGTGTCCCATCGCTCAGCTCTATCGCGCGCTCTGCGCGGCCGGTGCCGATGCGCACGAGCGCGTCCTCGCCCTGCTCGAACTCGACGATGCCGATCCCGCACCGCAGCCACGCGTCAACGCCGCGGATGAGCTTCCGGAGCATCCGCGTGGAGAGCGGCGGCGTTGCTCGCTCCATGGCAGCAGGCTAGCACGGCTCTTCCGAGAATAGCGCCGGGGATATCGGAGCGTGTCGTTTGACTTGCGCCTATCCCGCTGACATGATTCTGCGCTGCTTTGCGGCAACCGGCGGTATCCCATGGAAGGCTTTGTCGGGCGGCGTGGACTGATCGAAGCCAAGCGGCTTCGCAGCCTGTCTCAGCGGTCGAATCTCAGAGGCGCCCTGCAGATGGGCAGCCATGTGGGCGCCCTGATCGCCACTGGAATCGCGCTCAAGCTGAGCTGGGGCACTCTCTGGGCGGTGCCTGTGTTCATGGCGCACGGCACGCTCCTGAGCTTCCTCTACGGGGGCCAGCACGAGCTCAGCCACTCGACCGTGTTCCGCACGCGCTGGCTCAACGAGGCGTTCGGCCGGGCGATCGGCTTCCTCATGCTCTATCCCCGGGATTTCGATCAGCTCCAGCACTTCGCGCATCACCGGTACACCCAGGACTGGGCACGTGACGGCGAGCTCGAGCGGCCCCGCTACACGCTGAGGTCCTTCCTGCTCTGGATGCTGGGCCCGACTTACTGGTACTCGCGCATCCGCCGCATCTTCCGTTTCTCCGCGGGGATCGTGACCGAGGGCTATATCCGCGAGGCCGAGCGTCCGGGCCTGATCCGCGAGGCGCGCTGGCACCTCGCGGGCTATGCGGCCATCGCGGGCCTATCGGTGGCGGCGGGATCCTGGGCGGCCGTCACCTATTGGCTCGCGCCGTTGATGCTGATGAAATGGACCCATCAGTTCCAGAATGTGATCGAGCATTTCGGGCTGACGCATGCGGACGACACTTGGATCAACACGCGCTCGACCCGGGCCAATCCACTGATGCGTTGGGTCTGCTGGAACATGCAGTACCACACGGCGCACCACACCTACCCCGCCGTGCCCTTCCATGCGCTGCCGGAGCTCCATCGCGAGATCGTGGCGCGTATAGGGAGCGAACCGCCCAGCATGACCTATTTCGGGTTCATGTGGGCGTCGCTCCGCGCGCTCTCGGG
>DATMMM010000026.1:0-3680 GCA_035569735.1 Allostellaceae bacterium
CGTCCATGCGCTGAACCTGTCGGCGAAGTAGCCGGCTCTCGGGGTGCGCCGACTTGCCGCGCCTTAGTGCACGGGAACGTGATCCTCTCCTGGAGACACGCTGGCGTATCAGGACGCGCAGTCAAATCTCAGGGGCTGCGCCCTATTGGTGCCGGGACGGACTAAGCCGTGGCCGCCATGTCGATGTTCGCCGCACGTGCGTTTTCAATGGCCCTGTTCCTGGCCGCGATTGCGCTCGTCTCCGCCTGCGCCGGAGGAGGTGCCCCGGCAGGACCCACCTTCGCACAAGTCGCGGCTCAGCTGCTGCCGGTTCCGCCGGATCGCGCGCGGATCTTTTTTTATCGCGACTACGAGCCCTATGAGAGCTTGAGCCGTCCCTACGTCCTCCTGAACGGGGAAGTCGCCGGCATCTCCGAGCCTGGGGGCGTGTTTTACCGCGATGTGGCTCAGGGCCGATACGTCGTCTCAGTCCAGAGCCACACCCTCTATCCCGGCCAGGACAAGACCTTGGATCTTCACCCCGGTGAGACCGCCTATGTGAAGATTGAATCCATCAAGAGCTACAACAGCGGCGATAGCACTTACGACCCCGACACATTCGCGGTCGTGGTCGTGAATCCCGCGGACGCCCAGCGCGACATCGCCCCGAAGCGGTACTTCCCGAACGGTTCCTAGAGGATCTGGGTCGGTCCATCGCCCAGCGACGTTGCGGCCTCGAGCCGGGGCGCCTATGGTTTGCTCGGCTCGAAGCGCGCCGGAGGACCTATGTGGAACCTGAAGTCCGTCGTACTGGTTCTGGCCGGCTTCATGCTGGCGTCCTGCCAAGGCCGGGTGACCGAGCCCGTGATGGCCTCTGTCGCCATGATGCCGCCGGGCTCGGGCCTCGCGCGCATCTATTTTTATCGAGATTGGGAACCCTACGAGAGCCTGTCGCGGCCGCTCATCTACCTGAACGACGCGCCCGCGGAGATTTCGGAGCCCGGCGGAATCTCGTTCCGCGATCTGGCGCCGGGCGAGTATCACGTCAGCGTCGACAGCCAAGGCACCTACCCGCATCAGTTCAAGACGCTCGTCCTGCGCGCGGGCGACGTCCGCTACGTCAAGATCGAGTCGCTGGCAAGTTGGTACGCGAGCTTCGGCCATCGTCATTTCGGGCAGCGCGACACGTTTGTCGTGGAATTGATCCCCGAGCGCAAAGCCCGGAGCGAGATCGCCGATAAGCGCTATATACCGGGCGCTACCTAGACCCTTGGCCTTCAGGCAGTAATCTTCACGCCCGACGCCGCGAGCTTGGCGAGTGCTTGCGGGGTGTCGATGTCCGTCAGCACGCCGTCGCCCGCCATCTCGACCTCCGCCACCATCTCGGGATAGGCGCCGATCAGGTGCCGGGCGCCCACGTCGCCCGCGACTTGGTTCATCTCCGCGAAGAACCGCTTCGACCACAGCACGGGGTTGCCGCGCTTGCCGTTGCGCGTCGGCACCACGACGCCGCGGCCCTCGACGGGGTTAAAAGCGCCGATCAAGCGATCGACCTCGGCCCCGCCGACGCGCGGCATGTCGCCGAGGCACACCAACGCGCCGTCCGTCTCGGCATCGAGAGCGGCGATCCCGGCCTTGAGGGACGTGGAGAGCCCCTGCGCGAAATCGGGGTTGTACACGATGGTAACGGCAAGTCCCCCGAGAGCGGCGGCGAGTTTCTCGTGCTCGTGGCCGGTCACCACCACGATGGGATCGGCCTTCGACTGGCGCAGCATCTCGACCACCCGACGCACCATCGGAACGCCGTCGATCTCGATCAGCAGCTTGTTGAGCGTGCCCATCCGCCGAGACTGGCCAGCGGCGAGCACCAGCGCGGCAATCCGGGGCGCGCGCGGCGCCGTCGGCGGGGCGCCCGCTTCCCGCGTCGCGAGCGCGCGGGGCAGCGGCCGGCTCGGAATATCCGCGAGCAATCCACCGACGCCCATGCCCATGATTTCGCGGGGGCCCACGGGCAAGTTCGCGAGCAGGCGCTGCAGCACCCAGTCGAAACCGTTCACCTTTGGCGAGCGGGCGCAACCGGGCAGGCCCAGCACGGGCACGGTGCCGAGGCGCCCCATCAACATGAGATTTCCGGGGTCGACGGGCATGCCGAAATGCTCAATCAATCCGCCGGCGCCCGTGATCGCCGCGGGGATCACGTCGCGCCGGTCGACGATGGCGGAGGCGCCGGCGATCAGCACGAGATCCGCGCCAGCCTCGATTGCCGCGGTGATTTCCAGCATTAGGGCTTCGGATCTGTGGTCGCACCGGCGCTCATGGATCAAGCTGCTGCCGAGCGCCGCCAGGCGCTCCCTCGTGGTAGCGACCGTCTTGTCGAGGATCGTCTCCTTCAAGCCGGGCAAGCGGGTCTGGATCAGGACCAGGCGCTTGGCGCCGAGCGGCGCAATGCGCAGCAGCGCGCCCGTCTCTCTGGCGACGGCGAGGCACCTGTCTACGGCCGCGCGCGACACTGCGAATGGGATGACCTTGAGGGTCGCGATCATCTGGTCGGGCGCCACGACTGCGTAAGGCTGGACGGTTGCGAGGGTGAGGGTTTCATCGACCCGGTTGAACCGGTCGATCGACGCGCGGTCGATCACCGCAAGCCCGTGCACCGTCGCGAACAGATTGGCGCGGCCCGTATAGGCGCCCGCGACCCTGACGCCGTTGCCGGCGGCAGCCTTGGCGAGTTCGGAGGCGGCCTCGTTCTCGCCGACGTCGCCGGGTTCGAGCCGCGCCGCCACGACGGTTCGCAATCCCGCCGCGACCAACGCCTCGCCGTCAGTGGCCGAGAGGATGCGGCCCTTCTTGAATACGCCCTTCGGTGTTTTCAGGCTGTGCGCGAGGATCGCGCCCGCGCATCCCGCCACCGGGATCGGACCAAATTTCATGCGGCGGCGCGCTCTTTGATGCGGTCGGCGCGCAGGACCTGCGTGATTTGCGCCAGGATCGAGATGGCGATCTCCGCGGGCGTCAAGGCTCCGATCGAGAGCCCGACGGGTCCGTGAATGCGCGCGATATCGGCATCGGAGAACCCGGCCTCCTTGAGGCGCTGCGAGCGGCCGGCGTGGGTGCGCTTGGAGCCGAGGGCACCGACGTAGAACGCCTCCGACTTGAGCGCGACCGTGAGTGCGGGATCGTCGATCTTCGGATCGTGCGTGAGCGTGACGATGGCCGTGCGCCGGTCGGGCTTCAGGCGCGGCATGGCCTCGTCCGGCCACTCCGTGGAGAGGGCGACGCCCGGGAAGCGCTCCTCGGTCGCGAAGGCGCTGCGGGGATCGACGATGGTCACGGCGTAGCCCGCGATCGCGGCCATGCGCGCCAAAGGCTGCGCGGCATGGACGGCGCCGACGACGATGAGCCGGAGCGGTGGGTTGAACACCTCGATGAAGAGCCGCCCGTCCGCGGTCTCGGCCGTGGTACTGCGGTCGTCGCGGATCGCGGTGCGCACGGCGCCGAGCGCCGTGGCATCGAGGCGGAGGTCGCCCTCGATGCCGTCTCCCTCGACGATCGCGTGCTGGCCCGACTTCAAGTGCGTGACCAGTGCCGCGGGCCGGCCACCGCGGCTCACCGCAAGCGCCCGGGCGAGCAAGGCGCGGTTCATTCCACGCGCTCCACGAAGACCTGGATCTTGCCGCCGCAGGCGAGACCGACTTCCCAGG
>DATMMM010000027.1:0-3324 GCA_035569735.1 Allostellaceae bacterium
CCGGACGAGGGCCAAGCGGATGTATGCAGCTGGCAGCGGGATACTGATCGACGAGCGCGGCGGCCATTGGCCGGACAACTCGCCGGCGCTCGCGCAACGGCTCGGTTATCGCGAGCCCGATTTCGACGCGCCCGCCTACACGGTGCGGAATCTCGGGTTCATTCACGTGCGTCAACACGAGGAAGGCGTGCGGGTGTCGCTCCGGTCGGGCACCTTCACCCTGCTTACCCTGGCCGCGGCGCTTTATGTGCTGGTCGACCGACGGCCGCGGCGCATCGTGCTGGCGGTGTTCTGGGGCGAGGACTGGTCTTACGAGATGTTCACGAGCCTCGGCTCCTTCGCCGAGCGCGCCGAGGATCTCGCGGCCGGAGACCCCATTGCCGGCCGGCCGCGCTGGCTTGCGGTGGAGAAGAAGCTCGAGGACCTCGAGTTGCCCGCGTTCGCCCGCGCTCGGCCGGTTGTCGATCTCTGGAAGTCGAGCCGCGGCCGGCTCAGCGATGAGCTTTACAAGACCCTGAGCGAGTCCGATCTGATGCACCGGACGCTGCTGCTGCGGCGGCTGCCGCATTCGTCGCGCCTGGTCTTCGAGCACTTCGGCAGCGGCATCAAAGTGATGAAGCCCTGCGAAGCCTTCGCCATGATCGGTTGCGACGCGCACGATGTGCCCGACAAGGAGTACGGCGGCTGGGTCGAGGAATGCTACGACCGCGCGTTGTCGCGGCGCCGCCTCCGCTTGGAGGCGGTGCGCGCGACCGTGCGAACCTCCGGACCGACACTGCGGGTGCGCTATGACCGGCTGCTGATGCCCTGGCGGCGCACCGACCGCGATCTGTACGTGCTCAGCGTCTCGATGCGCCGCGAATTGTCGACGGTCGCCTGATCGACGATCTCCGCGACATCGGAGAGCATGGGGTCGCGGCCCATCCACATCAGCAGCGCCGGCAGTTCGCCGCGGAACGCCAGCCGCATGAGGATGGCTTCCTCGACCTCGTAAGGTCCGTTCGCGCGAATGAGGCCCTTGGCGTGGATTTTGGGCTCGCACATGCCCCAGGTGTAGGCATTGTCCCAGCGCGAGTAGGCGTAAGCGCGCGAGATCCGCGGCAGCAGTGCAGCAAGGCCTTTGCCGCGGCAGTCCGGCCGCACCCACACGGCGCCGCCGTAGGCGACGCGGCCGCGGATGTGCGCGGCCGAGGGGGCCGACACCTCGACTGATTCACCGGCGGCGATATGCGGTGCGGGGTCCTCGTAGAAGGCGCGCATGGAGCGCAGCTCGTCCGCGAGCGTCGTGTGCTGCCAGTCGAAAAATCTCGAGGCATGCGTGGCGACGGTTTCGTCGCGGGCGTCGATGGCTTCCAGCCAGAAGGCGCCGTCGAGCCGCAAATTGCTGTGCTCGGGATTGAAGATCGGGGCGAGCCGCGGCCAACTGTCCCGGTGCTGCTCGTTGAGCGCGATCAAGGCGTCGAAATCCGAACGGAGCCGCAGCCGCACGCCGCGGTCGCGCGCCGCGGTGTCGGCGATCAGGAAATAGCGGCCGAGCAAATCGTGAGGCCCGTGCAGCAGGGTGATCTGGTCGAGCAGCCGGCGATGGCGGATGAACATGGCGTGGGACCTCCTATGGTTGCGGCCGACGATTTGGCCGATGCACTGAGAGATAGAAGTAGCCTTGCAGACGCCATGCCGCGGAGCACGTTCGACTCGACATCGAACGGCGCGACTCGGGGCTTTTTCGTCGAAGGACCTCGCGCGACTCGGCCGTGCGTTGCTGGGGCGAGCCGGCGCCGCTATCATCCGCGCCCCTCGTGGGGACTCGGGATTCATGGACTTCGAGCTCAGCGACGAGCAGCGCGTGATCCAATCGACGGCGCGGGATTTCGCCGAGCGCGAGTTCCGTCCGCACGCGGCCGAGTGGGACGAGCGCGAGATCTTTCCCGTCGAGGCGCTGCGCCAGGCCGCGGCGCTGGGATTTGCCGGTGTCTACGTCCAGGAGGACGTCGGCGGATCCGCGCTCTCGCGTCTCGACGCCGCGCTGATCTTCGAGGAGCTCGCGACCGGCTGCGTCTCAACCGCGGCCTATCTGTCGATCCACAACATGGCCGCGTGGATGATCGATCGCTTCGGCAACGCCGAGCAGCGTCGCAAGCTCCTGCCGAAGCTCACGAGCATGGAGCACTTCGCGAGCTATTGCCTGACCGAGCCCGGCGCCGGCTCCGATGCCGCCGCGCTGAAGTCGCGCGCGGCGCGCGAGGGCGATCACTACGTGGTGAATGGCGCCAAGGCCTTCATCTCGGGCGGGCTCTCGAGCGACGTCTTCGTGTGCATGCTGCGCACGGGCGGCGCCGGCCCCAAGGGCATCTCCACCATCGTCATTGAGAAGAACACGCCCGGCCTCTCCTTCGGAAAGAAGGAGAAAAAGCTCGGCTGGAACAGCCAGCCGACGGCGATGGTGCTGTTCGAGAATTGCCGGGTGCCGGTCGCCAACCGGCTGGGCGAGGAGGGCGACGGCTTCAAGATCGCGATGATGGGGCTCGACGGCGGACGGCTCAACATCGGCGCTTGCTCGCTCGGCGGCGCGCGCGCCTCGCTGGAGGCCGCGCGCGATTACATGGGCGTGCGCGAGCAGTTCGGCAGGAAGCTCGCGGAGTTTCAGGCGCTGCAATTCAAGCTCGCGGACATGGCGACCGATCTCGATGCCGCGCGGCTGATGGTGCATCGCGCGGCGGCGCATCTCGATGCGGGCCACCCCGAGGCGACGCTCCATTGCGCCATGGCCAAGCGCTTCGCCACCGACGTGGGATTCCGCGTCTGCAACGACGCACTGCAGCTCCACGGTGGCTACGGCTACATCCGCGACCTTCCGATCGAGCGCTATCTTCGCGACGTCCGCGTGCATCAGATCCTCGAAGGCACCAACGAGATCATGCGCGTGATCATCGCGCGCCGCCTGCTCGGCGCATGAGCGAGACCGACGATATACTGCTGGAGCGCCGCGGCGCGCTCGGGCTCGTCACCCTCAATCGCCCAAAGGCGCTCAACACGCTGAGCCTGGCGATGTATCGGGTGATGGATCCAAAGCTCCTGGAATGGGGCAGCGATCCCGCCGTGCGCGCGATCGTGGTGCGGGGCGCGGGCGACCGCGCCTTCTGCGCCGGCGGCGACGTCCGCGCCATCTACGACGCTCGCGCGCATCCCCAGGGCCGCCCCGGCGACTACAAGGCGGATTTCTTCCGCGAGGAGTATCGGCTGATCGAGCGCGTGCACCGGTTTCCGAAACCCTACATCGCCTTGATGGACGGCATCGCCATGGGCGGCGGCATGGGCGTCTCG
>DATMMM010000028.1:0-3928 GCA_035569735.1 Allostellaceae bacterium
CGCGAGGCCGATCATGTCCGACGCTGCAAGCCGCATCAGGTTGAAGCTGCCGATCAGGTTGATGTCGATGACGCGCTTGAAGGCCTCGAGCGGCATCGGCCCCTCGCGGCCGACGATGCGCTGGGCGGGGCCGATCCCCGCGCAGTTGACCAGCACGCGCGCGGCACCGTGCGCGGACGTGGCTTTCGCGACCGCTGCCTCGGCGCTCTTGGCGTCGGCGACATCGCAGGCAACCGCGAGGCCGCCGATCTCCTTGGCAACGGCGGCCGCTGCCTCGGCGTTGACGTCGAGTACCGCGACTTTGGCGCCGGACTTCGCGAGCGCCCGCGCGGTCGCGGCTCCCAGTCCCGAGGCGCCGCCCGTCACCAGCGCCGAATGTCCGCCGAGCTTCATCCGTGTTCTCCCTTGTAGAATGGCCGGCGACGAATAGCAGATCGCCGAGGCGCGCGCGAGGTCAGGCCCGCGGCAAGGGCTCGCGCGCGCTGATCGCGGCGGCGGGCGGCGGCGCGGGCGCGCGCTCTTGCGCGAGCTTGGCCTCTCGTCGCGCGACGTAGATCGCCGAGGCCGCGATCGCGATGGCGCCGACCCAGGTCCAGAGATCCGTCACTTCCGCGAAGAGCATGTAGCCCAGGAAGGCCGCGAAGGGCAGGCGCAGGAACTCGAAAGGCGCGCAGGCGCTGGCGTCGACCAGCCCGTATCCGCGCACCATCGAGAGGTGGGCGAGCGTGCCGAGCCCGCCCAGCACGACCATCTGCACGATGGCGATGAGCGACGGCCAGTGCCAAACGAAGAACGCCGGCACTAGCGAGAGCGGCGTCAGGAACAGCATGAGATATGTGACGATCGCGGCCGGGGACTCCGTGCGCGCCAGGAACTTGACCGTGACCACGTTCATGCCCCCGGTCATGGCGGAAAAGATGACCAGCAGCGCATAGGGGTCGAGCGCCTCTCCGCCGGGTCGCAGGATCACGATCACGCCGATGAAGCCCACCGCCAGCGCCGACCAGCGCCGGAGCCGCACGGTCTCGCGCAGCACCAGCGCGGCGCCCAGCGTCGCGAACAGCGGTGAGGTGAAGTTAAGCGCGGTCGCCGTCGCCAGCGGCACCAGCGTGATGCCGTAGAACCACGACAGCATCGACACCAGGCTCACCAGCGCACGCACCGTGTAATAGACCTTCTTGCGGGTCTTGAGCGCGGCCGGCCCCACCTTCACGATCCACGGTACCAGCACCGCGAAGCCGAAGAGGCAGCGGAAGAAGGTGATCTCGAAGGGATGCAGCTCGCGCGCGGCATCGCGCACGATCACATTCATGAGGGTGGCGCAGAACCCGGAGATCACCACCCAGAACGCCGCCCGCGTGATCGGCGACAAGCCAGCGAAGCGGCGGGTTATGACGGGGAGCGAGACCATCAATCGATCTGCGCTCACGCCTTGAGCTGCGGCAGGTCCTTGTAGAGGGCGAGGGCTTCGGGATTGGCGAGAGCCTCGATGTTCTTGACGGGGCGGCCGTGCACGACGTCGCGCACCGCGAGCTCGACGATCTTGCCGCTCTTGGTGCGGGGGATGTCGGCCACCTGCACGATCTTGGTCGGCACGTGGCGGGGCGTGGCGTTGTCGCGGATCTGCTTTTTGATCTTGGCCACCACCGCGTCCTCCAGCACCAGCCCCTCGCGCAACTTGACGAACAGCACCACGCGCACGTCGTTGTCCCAATCCTGGCCGATCACCAGCGCCTCCAGCACCTCCGGCACCTGCTCCACCTGGCGATAGATCTCGGCGGTGCCGATGCGCACGCCGCCGGGGTTGAGCACCGCGTCCGAGCGGCCGTAGATGATGACGCCGCCATGCTCTGTCATCGCGGCATAGTCGCCATGGCACCAGATGTTCGGGAACCGCGCGAAATAGGCGGCGTGATAGCGCTCGCCGTCGGGGTCGTTCCAGAACCCGATCGGCATGCAGAGGAACGGCTTGGTGCAGACGAGCTCGCCCTTCTCGCCGATGGGCGCGGGCTTGCCGTTGTCGTCGTAGACAGAGACCGCGAGCCCGAGCCCGGGCGTCTGGATCTCGCCGCGCCAGACCGGAGCGATGGGGTTCCCCAGAACGAAGCACGAGACGATGTCGGTGCCGCCGGAGATCGAGGAGAGGCAGACATCCGGCTTAACCTTCTCGTAGACATAATCGAAGCTCTCCGGCGCCAGCGGTGAGCCCGTCGAGGCCATGAGCCGGACGGTCGAGAGCTTGTGCGTGCGCCGCGGCTCGAGGCCCGCCTTCTGAAGCGCATCGATGTATTTGGCCGAAGTGCCGAACAGCGTCATCCCCTCGGCATCGGCATAATCGAAGAGGATGTTGCCGTTGGGATGGAAGGGCGAGCCATCGTAGAGCAGCAGCGTCGCACCCGCCGCCAGCGCCGAGACCAGCCAGTTCCACATCATCCAGCCGCAGGTGGTGAAATAGAACACGCGGTCGCCCGGCCGCTCGTCGCTGTGGAGCACGTGCTCCTTCAGATGCTGCAGCAGCGTGCCGCCGGCGGCATGCACGATGCATTTCGGCACGCCCGTGGTACCCGAGGAATACATGATGTAGAGCGGATGATCGAACGGCAGCCGCGCGAAGGCGATCGGCCCCGGCCGGTGCGGCGCCAGGTAAGCCGGGAGCAGCGCCGCATTGCGCAGGCCCGAGAGCGAGGGATTGTCGCGGGTGAGCGGCACCACCACCACGCGCTTCACGCTCGGCAGCTGCAGCAGGATCTCGCGCGCCTTGTCGAGGCAGTCGAAGGCCTTGCCGTTGTAGAAATAGCCGTCGGCGAGCACCAGCACCTTGGGCTCGATCTGCCCGAAGCGGTCGAGCACGCCCTTGACGCCGAAATCGGGCGAGCAGGAGGACCAGGTGGCGCCGAGGCTCGCGGTCGCCAGCATGGCGATCACGGTCTCCGGCATGTTGGGGAGATAGCCCGCCACGCGGTCGCCGACGCCGACGCCGTCGGCCTTCAGCGCCTGCGCCATCTGCGAGACGGCATCGTAAAGCTGGGCGTGCGAGAGCCGGCGCTTCACCTTGTCCTCGGCCCAGAACACGATGGCGTCGCTCTGGTCGCGCCGGCGCAGCAGGTTCTCGGCGAAATTGAGCCGCGCATCCGGGAAGAACTTGGCGCCCGGCATCTTGTCGCCGTCGACGAGGACGCGCTCGCCCGCGGTCTCCGCCACCACGCCGCAGAAATCCCAGACCGAGCGCCAGAACTCCTCCCGGTGCTCGACCGACCAGCGATAGAGCTCGGCGAAATCCGGCAAGCGGCGCCGCCAGCGCGCGCCGGCGTCCTTCATGAATCGCGTCAGATTGGCGGCAGCGATCTCATCAGCGCTCGGTTGCCAGAGCGGCTTGGTCATGCCTACCCCTTCCAGCGCCGCAACGGGCGGCGCCGAGGGACTTTACCGGCGCAGGCCCGCGATGGGGAGGGTGCAGTTAGAGCGACGCGCTCTCGAGGGAGCCGAAGCCGATCTGCGCGGAAGGGCGGGCGCGGTGAGAAATCATGCGGGCATAGAGTTCGCGGATCGTGCGGGAGCCCGTGGTTAGGCACAGGAACGGGAAGATCCCGTGCACGAAACAGGCACCGGCGCCGAGCGCCATCCGGGCCGCGAAGCCCCAGGCGGAGGCCATGTGCTCGCCATAGGTCTCGCCGACCGAGGCCGGATGCTCCGTGAACGACAGCTGAGCCATGGCTTTCTCCCGCGCGTCTAAAGTAGATGAATAAGGATAGACGACTCGGGCGGAAAAATGTTTGCGTATTTTGCTAGATTCGGCATATTTAGCGTATTCCATGCCTTGAGTGGATCATCTTAGAGAATTTTATGCCTTTTGATGTGTTCGATCGGAAAATCCTGACCTTCTTGCAGGCGGATGCCACTCTGGCGGTGGCCGAGATCGCCGAGCGCG
>DATMMM010000029.1:0-11706 GCA_035569735.1 Allostellaceae bacterium
GACGCGCTGCTCGTCGTAGAAGGTCTTGCGGCTCACGCCGAGCCACTCGCGCAAGCGGTCGCCGCTGCGGTCGTTGAAGGAGAGGCCGGTCATATGGACGCGCGTGCCCGGCGCCTGGCTCACGATCAGCAGACGCGCACTCGCGGCGCCGCGCACGACCGGCCGCGGGCCCAGCGGCAGGTGCTTGGCGCACAGCGTGCAGGCGCGCACCTCTGCGTAGAGCGTGTCGAGGGCCGCCTGCTCAGCGAGCGTCGGCAAGGAGACGACGGACATAAGCCGGTACGATCCCGGTCGCGGGACCGTAGTGGCGCTCGTCGAAAAGCGTCGCGCCCTCGGACGGCTCAAGGTTGAGCTCGACCGTGCGCGCGCCGGCGGAGCGCCGCGCCTCCTCCACGAAGCCCGCGGCGGGATGGACATTGCCGGAGGTGCCGATGGAGACGAAGACACCGCAGCGGCCGAGCGCCTCGTAGATCCAGTCCATCTCCAGCGGCATCTCGCCGAACCAGACCACGTGCGGCCGAAGCCCGCCCGGCATGCGGCAGCGCGCGCATTCGAGCTCGACGCTGAGATCGGCGAGCCCGGCGTCGAGCGCGCCGCAATGAGCGCAGCGCGTCTTCAGGAGCTCACCGTGCATATGGACGAGGTTGCGGCTGCCGGCGCGCTCGTGGAGGTCGTCGATGTTCTGGGTCACCAGCAGCACCTCGCCGGGCCAGCGCTGCTCCAGCTCCGCGAGCGCGCGGTGCGCCGCGTTGGGCTGTACGTTCGAATTGCGCAAGCCGCGCCGCCGCGCGTTGTAGAAGGCGTGCACGCGCGCGGGATCGCGCTCGAAGGCCTCGGGTGTGGCGACGTCCTCGATCCGCACCTTCGACCAGAGACCGTCCTTGTCGCGAAACGTGTCGAGACCGGATTCCTTGGAGATGCCGGCGCCTGTGAGGATCACGATCGACGAGCGAGCCATGGCGCCGAAGTCACCCGGCTCGGCGGCCGCTGTCAAGCGCGGCTATAGCCCGAGACTGTCGAGCCAGGCCTTGAGCACCCGCGGCCCCCGCTCTTCCAGGCGCGGTCCGAGGCGGCGTGTCTCGCGCCGGAGCTTGCCCAGATCGACGCCGCGCGTGCTCGCGATCTCCAAGGCGTGGCCGACGAACCAGCGCTCCAGGCCGTGCACCGTCGTCTCGATATGGAATTGCAGCCCGAGCGCATGACGCCGCCAGGCGAAAGCCTGGTTGGCATAGAGCCGGGTTGAAGCCAACAGCTCGGCCTCGCGCGGCAGATCGAAGGTGTCGCCGTGCCAATGCAGCGCCGCCGTGCGCGGACCCAGCTCTGCGAGCGCCGACTTGCGGCCGGCATCCGTGAGCTCGAGCGGGCTCCAGCCCAGCTCCTTGCGCTTCCCCTTGTAGACGCGGGCGCCCAGGGCCTTCGCCATGATCTGCGCGCCGAGGCAGAGGCCGAGCACGGGACGGCCGGCCTTAAGCCGGCGCTCGACCATGGCGATCTCGCCCTTGAGGAAAGGGTAGTCCCGGGCCTCGTAGACGCCGATCGGTCCGCCCAGCACGATCAGCAGATCGGCGTCGAGAAGATCGCGCGCGCCAAGATCGTCGAGACCGGCATCGCGGTAGGCGACGGCGAAACCCCGCTCGCGCAAGGGAGAGGCGAAGCTGCCGAGGTCCTCGAACGGGACGTGCCGGATGGCAAGCGCGGTACCTGGCCCCATCCCGCTTTCTTAGCGGCGCGCAGCGCCGCTGAAAAGCCCTCGCGGCAGCGGAACTCTCAGAGCACGCCCAGCATCTCGCCGACCAGCGGATGGCGCACGATGTCGCGCTCATTGAGCCGGACGATCGCGATGTCGGGGATGGACTCCAGCCGGCGTGCGATGTCCGACAAGCCCGAGAGCCCCTCCAGCAGGTCGCTCTGGTCGGGATCGCCGGTCACCACCATGGTGGAGTGCCAGCCGAGTCGCGTCAGCACCATCTTGATTTGCGGATAGGTGCAGTTCTGCGCCTCGTCGACCACGATGAAGGCGTTGTTGAGGGTGCGTCCCCGCATATAGGCGACCGGCGCGATCTCGATGGCGCCTTCTGTCATCAGCTGGCGCACGCGCTTGCCGCCGATCCGCTCGTTGAGCGCGTCGTAGAGCGGGCGAAGGTAAGGCGCCAGCTTGTCGATGAGATCGCCCGGCAGGAAACCGAGGTTCTCTCCGGCTTCGACCGCGGGCCGGGTCAGCACGATGCGGCCGACGCGTCCGGCTTCCAGCGCTTCCACCGCCGCCGTGACCGCCAGATAGGTCTTGCCGGTGCCCGCGGGCCCGAGCGTGATGGTCAGGTGATGCGACTCGATCGCCGCCACGAGCGCGCGCTGGTTCTCGCTCTGCGGCCGGACGGTGCGCACATAGCTTTGCTCGCGCCCACGCTCTCGCTCGCCCGTGAGCGGATGCCAGCCCGGCCGGAACAGCGGCTCGACGCTGGCCTCGGGCATACGGGCATGGGCGATATCGCGCGAACGCTTGGCCATGTGTGGGAGTCCTCCTGACTGGTGGAACATGGGTGCCAAAATGCAGGACGCCCCCGACGGGCATCGGAGGCGCTCGAAATTGAGAGGGGTGGGACGATGCGAAAGGCCGGGCGGATCACTCGAGGATCCGGCGCACTCGGCAAAGGTCGCGCACGACTCGTCACCCGAAAACGCTAACGCGATTCGTGGCGTCTGTCACCAGATATTGCGAAGTATTACAAATCTCTTACTAGGGCTTGTTAAGATGTCGCGCGAGTTTCGTTGCGAAACGGCCGCGACAGCAAGCTCTCGATGGCGACATCGATGGCGGCACCGCGGTGCAGGATCGCATCGACCGCTGCCACGATGGGCATCTCGATGCCGAGTCGTTGCGCCAATGCGACGGCAGCAGCCGCCGAGGTGACGCCTTCGGCGACCGAGCGGCGTGCGGCCAGGATGTCGGCGAGAGGCTTGCCCTCGCCGAGCGCCACGCCCAGCGAATGATTGCGCGACTGCAGGCTGGTGCAGGTGAGCGTGAGGTCGCCGAGGCCGGAGAGCCCCATCAAGGTCTCCGCGCGGCCACCCTTGGCGAGCGCCAGCCGCGCCATCTCGGCAAGGCCGCGCGTGATCAGCGCCGCGCGCGCGTTGTCGCCGAGCGTGCGCCCGACCACGATGCCGCAGGCGATGGCGATCACGTTCTTGACGGCGCCGCCGATCTGCGCGCCCGGGACGTCGTCGCTGTAATAGGGGCGGAACGCCCGGCTGCCGAGAGACTGAATGACGCGCTGGCCGAGCGCCGCATCGGACGCCGCGAGCGTGATCGCGGTCGGGAATCCCGCCGCCACCTCGGCCGCGAAGGTCGGACCCGACAACAGCGCCACCGGTGCTTGCGGCAAAGCCTCCGCGACCACTTCGCTCAAGAGCGCGCCGGTGCGCTCCTCGATGCCCTTGGCGCAGATCACAACGGGCGTGCCGGGTTTCAGGTGCGGTGCAAGAGCGCCCGCAATGGCGCGCAGATGTTGCGCCGGAACTGCCAGGAGCAGCAGGTCGCGGGCGGCGGCCTCGGCGAGCTCGCTCGTCGCCCCGAGCCGCGGATCGAGCGCGGCGCCCGGCAGAAAGAGCGTGTTCTCGTGGCGGGTGTTGATCGCCGCGACCACCTCCGGCTCGCGCGCCCAGAGCAGCGGGTCGCGGCCGGCACGAAGCGTGACCAATCCCAGCGCCGTCCCCCAGGCGCCGCCGCCGATGATGCCGATGCTCTCTATGGAAGGGACGTCGCTCATGGCCGCGCGCCGAGGCGCAGCCCGATGCGGCTCTTGTCGGCGCTCCACAGCACCAGCGTCGGCCGGTCGGCGATGGACGCGCGAGGAACCAGGCCGAACTCGGAGGGCATGCGGCTGTCCAGCGAATGGTCGCGGTTGTCGCCGAGCACGAAATACTGCCCCGCCGGCACGGTGATTGCCTCGGTATTCTCGAGCGGCGCCTCGGGATCGGCGACGTCGACGGCGTAGCGCGTCTCGTTCGGCAGCGTCTCCATGAAACGCGCGCTCTGGCTTGCTTCTCCAGACTCGCTGGAATGGATCGCGCTCTCGATCCAATCGTGGCGGACCGGCTCGCCGTTGAGATAAAGCTCCCCCTGCTTGAGCTGCACGCGGTCGCCCGGCAAGCCGATCACCCGCTTGACGAAGACCGTCCCCGGATGGGCAGGAAGCGCGAGGACGACGAGATCGCCGCGCTCGGGATCCCTGGTGCAGTAGGCGCGCCGCTCGGCCCAGAGCCAATCGCCCCGCCGAATCGTCGGCTCCATCGTGGCCGAGGAAATCCGGTAGAGATGCGAGAACACCGCGGGTACTTCCGCCGTGCAGCCGCGGTCATCTCCGGCTGTCAGCCAACCCACAGAGGCTGCCACAACCGCGAAGACCACGGCGCCGATGAGTACAGGAACCCGGAATTTTGGTCGGGCGGGCGGGGGCGGCGCTTGCGTCATCGGTGGGGTTACGCCTTGACGCCGGCGCCCGTCGCGCGCGGCGCATCGGGGTCGAGCGGCCAGCGGGGACGCGGCGCGAAATCGAGGCCGTCGACCAGGCCCGCCTTGAGCCGCTCCAGTCCGGCCCAGGCGATCATGGCGCCATTGTCGGTGCAGAGCTCCGGCGGCGGCGCCACGAATGCGAGGTCGTTGCGGGCCGCGAGACCCGAGAGCGCGGCGCGGAGCGCGCGGTTGGCGGCGACGCCGCCGGCGACCACGAGATGCGAGCCGGCCGGGTGCCGCTGGCGGAATTTCCGGATCGCGTGCGTCGTGCGCTCGACCAGGCTCTCGCCGATCGCGGCCTGCAAGCCGGCGGCGAGGTCCGCGACATCCCGGCTCGAGAGCGCGGCGGTGCCGCCCCGCGCGGCCACGGTCTCGCGCAGCGCGGTCTTGAGGCCGGAGAAGGAGAAGTCGCAGCCGGGCCGACCCTTGAGCGGTCTCGGCAGCGGGAAACGCGCGGCATCGCCCTCGGCGGCGGCGCGCTCGATGGCGGGCCCGCCGGGAAATCCCAATCCCAGCAGCTTCGCGCCTTTGTCGAAGCATTCGCCGGCGGCGTCATCGACGGTGGTGCCGAGGCGGCGATAGCGCCCGACGCCCTCCACCACCAGCAGCTGGCAATGCCCGCCGGAGACCAGCAGCAGAAGGAAAGGGAACGGCACGTCGTCGGTGAGCCGCGCGGTCAGAGCATGGCCCTCGAGGTGGTTGATGGCAAGGAACGGCAAGCCGCGGGCGAGTGCCACGGATTTCGCCAGCATCATGCCCACCATGACGCCGCCGATGAGACCAGGACCGCCGGTCGCGGCGATGCCGTCGAGGCTGTCCCAGCCGATGCCCGCCGCCGCGAGGGCGCGGCTTACGAGGCGATCCAGATGCGCGAGATGGGCGCGCGCCGCCACCTCCGGCACGATGCCTCCGAAGCGCTCGTGCTCGGTGAGCTGGGACAGCACCAGGCTCGCGCGGATGCGCGGGTGCCGGTCGCCCACGATCCCCACCGCGGTCTCGTCGCAGCTGGTCTCGATACCCAGGATCTGCATGGCGGCGGACCATAACGGCGGCCGATGACCGGGGCAATGCGGCATACGCGCCGCTCTTCCCTTGCGCGGGACGAGCGCCTAAGAAAAGCCATGGCCACGCCCCTCCTGCGCATCGGCACTCGCGGCAGCCCACTGGCGCTGATCCAGGCCGAGACGGTCCGGCAGCGGCTGGTCGCCGCACATGCCGAGCTCGCCGCAGCCGGCGCGCTCGAGCTCGTGAGGATCCGCACCACCGGCGATCTCGTGCGCGACCGCACGCTGGCGGCGATCGGCGGCAAGGGGCTCTTCACCAAGGAGATCGACGCGGCGCTGCTAGCGCGCGAGATCGATCTCGCCGTGCATTCGCTCAAGGACATGGCGACCCGGCTGCCGGAGGGGCTCGGCATCGCCTGTCATCTGCCGCGAGCGGATCCGCGCGATGCCTTCATCTCGGCGCGGGCAAAGCGGCTCATCGACCTGCCCCGTGGCGCCGTCGTCGGATCCTCGGCGCTCCGCCGGCAAGCGCAGATCTTGCGCGCGCGCCCCGACCTTCGGGTGGTGGCGCTCCGCGGGAATGTCGAGACGCGGCTCGACAAGGTGAGCGACGGCAAGGTCGATGCGACGCTGCTGGCGGTCGCGGGCCTCGCCCGGCTCGGGCTCGAGAGCCGCATCACCGAGATCCTGCCGATCGAGCTGATGCTGCCGGCGCCGGCCCAAGGCACCGTCGCGGTGGAGGCGCGCGCGGGCGACGAGCGCGTGCTCCGCTATCTGGCGCCGCTCGACGACGCCGCGACCGCCGCGCGATCGACGGCGGAGCGTGCGTTGCTCGCGGCGCTCGACGGATCCTGCCGCACGCCGATCGCGGCGCTGGCGGAGATCGATGCCGCGGGCCGGCTCGGCTTGCAAGCGCGCATCATCCGGCCCGACGGCACCGAGTGCCACGAAGCGCGGCTCAGCGGGGCGATCGCCGACGCCGCCCGGATCGGGCGCGAGGTCGGCGAACGGCTCCGCGCCGAGGCCGGGCCGGGCTTCTTCGATCTGCCGATACCCGAGGGAACGCCGGTGTGAGAGTGCTGATCACCCGGCCGCGTCCCGCGGCGACGGCGCTGGCGGCGCGCCTCGCGGCGCTCGGACACGCGGCGCTCGTCGAGCCGTTGCTCACCATCACCGAGGATCCGGACGCCCGAAGGCGGCTTGCGGGCGCGCTTGATGGCGTCCAAGCCCTGCTGTTCACCAGCTCGAACGGTGTCGCGAGCTTCGCCGGCGCGAGCGGGCGGCGCGACATCCGGGTCTTTGCGGTGGGCGACGGCACCGCATCGGCGGCGCGGCAGGCGGGCTTTACCGAGGTCGAGAGCGCGCAGGGGGACGTGGCGGCGCTGGCAAAGCTGGTGACGGCGAAGCTGGCGCCCGGCGCAGGCGCGCTCCTGCATGCGAGCGGGCACAAGGTGGCGGGCGATCTTGCCGGCCGCCTGGGTCGTCTCGGGTTCACGGTCCGATCGGTGCCGCTTTACCGCGCGACTCCGCCCGAGGCATTGAGCGTTCCGACTGTCCGTGCGCTGCGCGGCGGCGAGGTCGATGCGGCGTTGTTTTTCTCTCCCCGCACCGCCGCCACCTTTGTTAGGCTCGCGCGCGCCGCGGAGGTCGAGCGAAGCTGTGCAGGGATGGCAGGGGTGGCGCTCAGCGCCGCGGTGGCGGCCGAGATCGAGGGGCTGGGCTGGCGGCAGGTTCTGGTGGCCGACGCGCCCACGGAGGCCGCGGTGCTGACGGCTCTCGACGGACTTGCGGCGGAGCTGCGCAAATCCGGAGCGCTCCATCCATGAGCGACCGACGCGGCGAGAGCGAGCCCGCGAGCGCGGGCATGGACGGCGGGCCCAGGATGATCGACGTGACGCCGACGCCGGTCCCCGAGCCCGAGCCGCAGCCGGGCACGCCCGTGAGAGATCGCGTCGCCATTGCGGCACTATCGGCGCTGGTGGTGCTGGTGGTGGCGCTCGCGACGTCGCCCTATTGGGCGCCGCCGGTGGTATCAGTGCTGCCGTGGGGCGGCGCGCCCGAGACCAGGCCCGCACCCGCCGACACCAGCGGGATCGAGGCCAAGCTGAGCGCGCTCGAGCAGCGCGTCGCTCGGCTGGAGCAACGGCCGGCGTCCAATCCGCAAGCTGAGGCGCTGAGCGCGCTCGGCGATCGCCTCGCCGCCATCGAGCAGCGCATCGCCACGCTCGCCGCCGCCGCGAGCTCGCAGACTGCCGCCGACGCAACCAAGGGCTTGCAATCGGAGATTCAGTCACTCTCCCAGAAGCTCGACGAGCAGTCGCAGCTTCTGGCCAAGCTCCAAAGCCGGGACGCGGCCGGCGGCACGGACGCGGCGCTGGTGGTGACGGTCGGGCAACTGCGCGCGACGCTCGCGACCGCGCGTCCCTACGACGCGGAGCTCCAGGCCGCGGGGGCGCTCGCCAAGGACCGGCCCGACATCCTGGCCGAGCTGCACAAGCTCGACGGCCGCGCCTCGCAGGGTGTTCCGACGCTGGCCATGCTGACGGAGCGTTTCGCCGCCGTCGCAAAGGCGGCCGCGCAATCGAGCGCGCCCGCGCCCGCCGCCGACCAGGGCTGGCGCGCTCGTGTGCTCGCGACGCTCAAGAGCCTGGTGACGATACGCCGAGCCGGTGAGCCCCAGGGCAAGGGAGCGGAAAGCGGCGGCGCTCTGGCGGAGGCCCAGGTTGCGCTGAAGAACGGCGATCTCGTGGCCGCGGTGGCGGCGATACGGCGCGCGGACGGGTCGGGGTCGCCGGCGATGGCCTCCTGGCTCGAGGACGCCCAGGCGCGGCTCGACGCCGAGACCGCTCTTGCCGCCGCCGATGCGAGCCTCATGAAGCGCTTCCTGGCCGAGCCCGGAGCGGGAGCGAAGCCGTGATCCGGCTCCTGCTGGCCCTGCTGGTGATCGCGGGCCTGGTCGCGGTCGCGGTGCTGTTCGCGGACGAGCCGGGCACGCTGTCGCTGGAGTGGGGCGGCTGGCAGGTCGAGACCAGCGTTGCCATGCTGGTGCTCGCGGTGGTGACGCTGATCGTGCTGATCCTGCTGCTGCTGCGCCTCGTCGGCGCGATCGTGCGCGCGCCCCGTGCTTTCCTGAGATCGCGGCGCGAGCGGCGGCGCAGCGAGGGCTACAAGGCGCTGACGCAAGGCATGGTGGCGGTCGCCGCGGGCGAGGCCGACGAGGCGCGGCGGCTCGCGCGCAAGGCGGACGCGCTCCTGGCGGAGCCGCCGCTCACCCTGCTGCTGCAGGCGCAATCGGCGCAGCTCGACGGCGACGAGCATGCGGCGCGCAACTATTTTCTGGCGATGTTGGAGCGGCCCGAGACCGAGTTCCTGGGCGTGCGGGGCCTCTTGACCCAGGCGCTCAAGACCGGAGACGACTCGGCGGCGCTCGAGCTCGCCGAGCGCGCGCGCAGGCTCCGGCCGAAGACCGGCTGGGCGCTGGCACACCTCGGCGAGCTCCAGGCCCGCGCCGGAAAATGGCAAGAGGCGGAGGCGACGCTGGCGCAGGCCTTGAAGCGCAAGGCGGTGACGCCCTCCGAGGCCCGACGCATGGAGGCGGCGCTCCTCCTGGAGCGAAGCTGCGCCGCCGCCAACACCGGCAACGCCCGCGGCGCGCTCGATCTTGCCGACCGCGCGCAGGATGCCGATCCGAGCTTCGCGCCCGCGGCGGCTCGGCACGCGAGCCTGCTGCGCGATGCCGGCCGCCGCCGCCAGGCCCAGCGCGTGCTCGAGGCGGCTTGGCGCGTGGCGCCGGAGCCGGCGCTCGCCGAGGTCTACGCCAGCGTGGTGCCCGACGAGACGCCGCTGCAGCGGATGCAGCGGTTCCAGCGTCTGGCGGCCGCCAATCCCGGGCATCTCGAATCGCATCTCGTGCTCGCCGAGGCGGCGCTCCGGGCCCGGCTTTGGGGCGAGGCGCGCCGGCATCTCGCGCGCGCGGGCGTGCAAGAGGACGCGGATCCCGCGGCGCCGCTGCCCTCCGCGCGCGCGAGCCGGCTCATGGCCGAGGTGGAGGAATCCGAGCACCACGACAGCGCCCGCGCCCGGCTCTGGCTCTCGCGCGCCGCCGCGGCGGCGGCGAGCGAGCCCACCTATCTCTGCGGCAAATGCGGCGCGGAGGCGACGCGCTGGGTCGCGGTGTGTCCCGCCTGCCGCGCCTTCGCGAGCTTCGAATGGCGGGCACCGCCGCGGGGCCCACGCGAGCACCTCGCGATCCTGGTGCCGCCGCCCCCACCCGCGACGGCGACGGTGCTCGCGGCTCCCACGGGCTCGACCGCGCTCACCGAGGCCGGCACAACCCGCATCGAGCTGGCGCCTTTGTTGACGGCGCCCAAGCCCGGGCGCTAAGGTCCGCCGCCTTCCGCGCGCCCCGATAGCTCAGCGGTAGAGCAACCGCTTCGTAAGCGGTAGGCCGTTGGTTCAAATCCGACTCGGGGCACCATTTCCTTATAACCAAATTAACCAAGCTCGGACTGCCGAGCACCGTCTCGCGCGTCAGCGACCGGAAATGCGCGGCTTAGAGATTCATTAAACAGGCCGAGACTATGGTGGCGCACTTGCTTGCGGCCACCCCCCAGGTGGTCGTGGGTTTCCTCCCTAACTGAGCCCTGTTGAAAAGCGGGGCTCTTTTTTTGGACGTATTCCCTGATCATCGAGTGCCGGCAGGAGAACCGGCGCGCCGATATCGTCACTAATACTGGCCGTAGATCGGTTCGCGGTATGGTTGGGGCGGAGGTGCCCGATGGCGCTGCCCCGCATTGCCGTCCTTGGACTGTTCGCCGCCGACCTAACCAGCCGGGTCGCGCGGCTCCCCTATTGGCACGAGACGCTGGAGGGGCTGGGCGCCACGCTTGGGCCCGGCGGCAAGGGCTCGAACCAGGCGATCGCGGCGGCGCGGCTGGGCGCAGGGGTGAGCTTCATCGGCAAGGTCGGGGCCGATCCCTTCGGCGACATGGCGATGCGGCTCTACGACCGCGAGGGCATCGACCGCACGCATCTCGCCACCAGCCAGAGCGAGCCCACGGGCACCGCGCTTATCCTGGTCGACACCGGGACCGGCCATAACGCGATCGTCGTCAATGGCGGTGCCACCGCGACATTGAGCGAAGCGGAGCTCGATGCGGCCGAGCCCGCGATCCGCGGCGCCGATGTGTTCCTGCTGACGCTGGAAGTGCCGGCGGCTCTGGTCGCGCGCGCCATCGCGATGGCGCGGCGCGCGGCGGTGCCCATCGTGCTCAACCCCGCGCCCGCCACGGCGGCCTTCGACTGGTCGCTGCTGCCGGCGGTCGATGTCGTGACACCCAACGAGGTGGAGGCGGCGAGCCTGCTCGGCGATCCGGTCTCGAGCCTGGAGGATGCGCGGCGCGCCGCCCGCGCGTTCCGCGCCCGCGGCGCCTCGGCTGCGATCGTGACGCTCGGCGAGCGCGGCGCGGTGCTGTCGAGCGCCGATCACGAGGCTCACCTGCCGGCCTTCGCCGTCCCTGGCGTCGTCGACACCACCGGCGCCGGCGACGCCTTCAACGGCGCGCTCGCGGTGGCGCTGGCGGAGCGGCAGCCGCTCCCGCAAGCGGCGCGCTTCGCCTCGGCGGCGGCCGCGCTCTCCGTGACCGCACTCGGCGCCGCCAACTCCATGCCCCGACGGGCCGAGGTCGAGGCGCTCCTGCGGGGCTAGCGAGCGCCCGGCCGGAAGGGGCGGGTCGGAGGACTGGCATCGCTTTAGTTCAGCGAAACTGAACAGTCCGATGCTCAGCTGTCGATCGACGGGAAATGTCTTGGGCCAAGCCCCCGATCGGCGGAGGAGCGAGAGATGGCGAGCGCGGCGCAGATGGCGGCGAACCGGTTGAATGCGCAGGAGAGCACCGTGCGGCATCCGCGCACGGAGCTCCGCAGCACCGCGCCCAAACCGCCTCGGGGGCGATCCCGCGAAAAATCGTAGATTGGGAAAGCAGAGCCGATTTATCGAATGAGATCAGTGGGCGCGAGTTTGTGGAAAGCCAATTTCATGCAGCCGGGAACCCATTTAAGGGACGCGGCCAATACGCGCGGCGTCCGCCTGGTGCGCTACGCCTGAATGGCGAGTGGGCGCGGCCTCACTCTAGCTTGCTGCCCACAACGGTTAAGGCGCCCTTAGGGGGTCTCCCCGCATTCTCGGAG
>DATMMM010000030.1:0-20891 GCA_035569735.1 Allostellaceae bacterium
GCAACGGTTGGGCTTGCTGAGTCATCCGGTTCGTGGCCGTACCAAACCAACCGAACTTCATTACGTGACCGTTAGGAGGGGAGATTGGAGAGGCCTCGATGCTGAGGACAATGCGAAACCAAGCAAAGGCATTGCGCGCCTTGGCGGAAAGATACCTGAGGCTAGCGAAGACGACCGCCGATCCGAGAGAGCGAAACAAATTCTTCAACTACGCGGCGGTCTATGCGGACTTGTCGGAGCGCGCAGAGCGGTACCGCAATGATCGAGAGCGCTAGCTAAAAAAATACGCCGCAGGAATGTGGGCCGAGGTCGGCAGGAAGGCATCAAGGCGCGAGAACATTGAAGGGAGATACACAACATGAACAGGATCGATTATCTGATGGGGCGGGCCGCCGCGTTGCGCGACATCGCCGAGACGATCGATATTCAAAGCATCCGTGACCGGGTTCTCGCGCTATCGGAAGAGTGCGTGCAGTTGGCGCAGTTGGTTGGCAAGCCGATAACGGAAGAGCAGATCGGACGATCCCTGACCGAAGCTTTCGTCCATCCTCAAGCCAAGCCACACGCAAAGGGCCAGGCCGATCGGAAGCAGCGCAGTTAGGTATTTGGCGAGAGCCGGCCGGCAATGTGATGCGTTGACCGGGCAACCGGCCGACAGAGACTTTCTTCAAAATTCACCGCGTCTTTCGCAGAGACGGCGTCTCCGCGACGGTAGCGCGCCCAGAAAGAGGCGGAAAACCGGGCTATCTTCGCGAAGCCGTGTTGGCGTCGCGAAGGCGCGGGACTGGATGGTGGGCCCGGCAGGACTCGAACCTGCGACATCGCCGTTATGAGCGGCACGTTCTAACCAGCTGAACTACGGGCCCATTGAAGCTGTCAGCCATCGGCTCTCAGCTTATAGCCGATGAGAGTGGGTCTGACAGCTGATAGCTGAGGGCTGATAGCTCAGGTGTCGAGGAAGCTTCTGAGCTTGCGCGAGCGGCTGGGGTGCTTGAGCTTGCGCAGCGCCTTGGCCTCGATCTGGCGTATGCGCTCGCGGGTGACCGAGAACTGCTGGCCGACCTCCTCGAGCGTGTGGTCGGTGTTCATGCCAATGCCGAAGCGCATGCGCAGCACGCGCTCCTCGCGCGGCGTCAGCGATGCGAGGACGCGCGTCGTGGTCTCGCGCAAGTTCGCCTGGATTGCGGCCTCGACCGGCAGCACCGCGTTCTTGTCCTCGATGAAATCGCCGAGGTGGCTGTCTTCCTCGTCGCCGATCGGCGTCTCGAGGCTGATCGGCTCCTTGGCGATCTTCAGCACCTTGCGCACCTTCTCGAGCGGCATGCCGAGCTTCTCCGCGAGCTCCTCGGGCGTGGGCTCCCGGCCGATCTCATGCAGCATCTGCCGGCTCGTGCGCACGAGTTTGTTGATCGTCTCGATCATGTGCACGGGGATGCGGATGGTGCGGGCTTGGTCGGCGATCGAGCGGGTGATTGCCTGCCGGATCCACCACGTCGCATATGTCGAGAACTTGTAGCCGCGGCGGTACTCGAACTTGTCGACCGCCTTCATCAGGCCGATGTTGCCCTCCTGGATCAGGTCCAGGAACTGCAAGCCGCGGTTCGTGTATTTCTTGGCGATCGAGATCACCAGGCGCAGGTTCGCCTCCACCATCTCTTTCTTGGCGCGGCTCGCCTCGCGCTCGCCCCTTTGCACCGTGGAGACGATGCGGCGGAACTCCGAGGGGGGCAGGCCCGCCTCGGCGGCGATGACGCCGAGCTCGGAGCGCAGGTCCTTGACCTCCTGCCCGTGCCGCCTGATGTAGTTCGCCCAGCCCTTGCCCGAGAGCCGTTGCACGCGCTGGATCCAGCGCGGCGCCAGCTCATGGCCGAAATGGTGCTCCAGGAATTCCTGGCGCTTGACGCCGGCCGCTTCCGCCAGCCGCAGCAGCTTGCCCTCGATGCCGAGCATGCGCCGGTTGACGCCATAGAGCTGATGGACGAGCTGCTCGATGCGCGCGTTGTTGAGCCGCACGCTGTTCATGGCCTCTACCATGTCGGCCTTGAGCTTGAGATAACGCTTCTCGGTCGGCTTCAGCAGCTCCTGGCCCTTCTGCAGGGAGTCGAGGCGCTGCTCCTGAACCTTGTGGAGCTTCTTGTAGGTCTTGGCGATGATGTCGAAGGTCGCGAGCACCTGCGGCTTGAGCGCGGCTTCCATGGCCGAGAGCGAGATCGACGCTTCCTCCTCGCTTTCCTCGCTGCCCTCGGCGGCGGCGACTTCCTCGCCTTCGGTTTCGCTCTCCGCCTCCGCCTCGCCGCCTTCGGCGAGCGCTGCGCTCTCGGCCTCGAAGGCACTATTGCCATAGGTCGCGTCGAGATCGATCACGTCGCGCAGCAGCATCTTCCCGTCGTTCAGCGCGTCGCGCCAGGCGATGATCGCGCGCATGGTGAGCGGGCTTTCGCAGATGCCGCCGATCATCATCTCGCGGCCGGCCTCGATACGCTTGGCGATCGCGATCTCGCCCTCGCGCGAGAGTAACTCGACCGAGCCCATCTCGCGCAGATACATGCGCACGGGATCATCGGTGCGGCCGATGTCGTCGTCGTCGACGTTGCCGCGGGCCTCCGCCTCTTCCTCGGCGTTCGCCTCGGCGGCGACGGCGTCCTCGCCCTCCTCGCTCTCCACCACGTTGATGCCAGCCTCGGAGAGCTGGGCCATGGTGTCCTCAATCTGCTCGGAGGACACCTGATCCGCGGGCAATGCCGCGTTCAGATCGTCATAGGTGACGTAGCCGCGCTCCTTCCCGCGCGCCATCATCTTCCGGATAGCCGCCTGTACGCTGTCGAGCAGCGGCGCTTCCGCCGCATCCTCTCGCGCTTCGGTTGCTTCCGCCGTGTTCGCTGCCGCTGCCTTGCTCGCCATTTGAAATCTCTCGTCCCCGCAAACTCAAAAAAAGACGGTGCGGAATGCCTCCCGGCGTCCCCATCCGTCCTCGTTCAACCACTCGCCAGAGGACTCCGCGTCAGATGCGACGCGACCCGCCGGCGCCGAGCCTCACCCGATCAAATCTTCTGTCGTTTTGTCTTCGTCTTCACGACCCTCCTGAAGAGCCTTGACAGGCGCCCACCGCTCCTCGGTCATCTCCTCCGCCAACCCGCGCTCCAGGTCGTCCAGTTGCCGCGGATACTGGCGCCGTAGGAACTGCGCCCTCGCCTGCTGCCAGCCCAAACGGACAACCTCCGGTTCCGCCTCCCTCCGAGCAAAAGAGGCGTGATTTAATACCTGAGGCGCCAGCAAGCTTGTCACAGTCCCGGCGTACCCCTGACCCAAAAGGTGGAGTTGGAGGGCGTCCGCGTCAAGGTCCGGACGCAAACTGTGGACGTGTAAAATCTCCCGGCAAAGCCGGTCGAGGTCGCCTGCGGAGAACTCCAGCTGTGCCAACTCCTCCGCTCCTTCCCCCAATAGGTGTGGATGGTTAAGGAAGATTGCCAGAATCACCTCCTCCTGGCGGCGGGCCAGGGCAGCCGGTGATTGCGGCGGGGGCTCGACTGGTGGAGGGGACGGCTTTTGCCATCGCGGTCGGCCGCGGCCGGGTTCCGTACTGGGGCGAAACCGCGGCCGGCGAAAGATTTCGAAGGTTTTCTCTCGGAAGAACCGGAGATAGTGCGCTTGCACGGCACGGTCGGCGATCTGCCGGGCCCGCTCATCGAGCCGGCGCTCCAGTGCTGCCCGGCGCTCCGGCGTATCGAGGGGCCCCGCATGGCTTTCCAGGGTCCAGAGGAACTCGGCCAGCGGCCGCGCCCGCTCCAGGATCTCGCGCATGGCCTGCACGCCGTGGCGAAGCACCAGGGTGTCGGGATCCTCGCCCTCGGGCAGGGTGGCGAGCCGCAGCGTATAGCCGGGCTTGAGGAGCGGCAGCGCGCGGTCGGCCGCCCGGCCCGCGGCCCGCAGCCCCGCCGCATCGCCGTCGAAGCACAGGATCGGCTCCGGTGCGATCCGCCAGAGCTCCTCGATCTGCCGTTCCGTGAGCGCCGTCCCGAGCGGCGCCACCGCGCCCACGAAGCCTGCTCGGTGAAGCGCGATCACGTCCATATAGCCCTCCGCGACGATGACGGGGCCCGCGCCACCCGCCGCCGCGCGCGCCTGCGCCCAGCCATAGAGCACGCGGCCCTTCTCGAAGAGAGGCGTGTCGGGAGAGTTCAGGTATTTGGGCTGACCATCGCCGAGCGTGCGTCCACCGAAAGCGATGACCCGGCCGCCTCGATCGGCGATAGGGAAAATCACACGACCGCGGAAGTAATCGTAGCTTTCAAGCGCGCCCTCCTCTGGTTCGGCCGTGGGTTTGCGCACGAGGCCGGCCTCGATCAGCAGGGGCTCGGGAAACGTCTTGCCGAGAGCTTGTTTCAGTGCGTTGCGCCGGTCTGGCGCGAAGCCCAGGCGGAAGCGCCGGATAGTGTCTATATCGAGGCCGCGCTTCCCGAGGTAGGCGAGCGCATCGCGACCCGTGGGTCCATGCAGCTGCTCCTCGAACCACTGGGCTGCGGCCTCGAGCGCGCCGCGCAGCGTGGTCTGGTGCTGGGCCCGCTCACGCTCCTCGGGCGTGGCCTTGGGCACCTCGAGCCCGGCTTCGCGTGCCAGCGCCTCCACGGCTTCGGGGAAGCTGAGGTTTCCGGTCTGCATTGAGAAGCTGATGACGTCGCCGTGGGCGCCGCAGCCGAAGCAGTGATAGAAGCCCTTCTCTTCGACGACGCTGAAGGACGGTGTCTTCTCCTTGTGGAAGGGGCAAAGCCCCACGAATTCCCGCCCGCGCCGCTGCAGCTTGACGCGCCGCGAGACCGCATTGGCGAGCGACAGGCGGCGCCGAAGCTCCTCGAGGAATTGGGGCGGGAATGCCATGCGGGGGCCGTCAGCTCTCAGCTGTCAGCCGTCAGCGGACGGATCCGACGGAGCACGCATCCTAGCGCAGATTGCGCGACCGCGTGAGCGTCGCGTGGACGGTGGCGGGGAAATCGTGCCCGGGTGTCACGTCAGCCCAGCAGCTTCTTCACCATGCCGCCCGCCTTCGAGAGGTCGAGCTGGCCCGCGTGCTTCTCCTTGAGCGCTGCCATGACGCGGCCCATGTCCTTGACGCTCTGCGCGCCGACCGCGGCGATCGCCTGCTTGATGGCGGCTTCCGCCTCAGCCTCGGACATCTGCTTCGGCAGGAAGCTCTCGATGACCGCGATCTCCTCCTGCTCCTGCTTGACGAGCTCAGGGCGGTTGCCCTGCTTATAGAGCTCGATCGCCTCGCGGCGCTGCTTGATCAGCCCCTGCATCATGCGCTGGATGTCGCCGTCCTCGATGCCGTTGGGGTTGCCCTTGCCGCGCGCGTCGATGTCGCGCTCCTTGAGCGCGGCGAGGATCATGCGCACGGTGGAAAGGCGGCGCTGGTCGCCCGCCTTCATCGACTCCTTAAGCGTGGTGGTGAAGGTGTCGCGCAGCGCCATGGGCGTCGGCCTCCGCTCCGAGACGGTTTTTGCAGGCGAGTCGAAAGCGAGCGGACGTTACTCAAACGAGGTCCGAATAGCAATTCCGGAAGCGCCTCGTAACTCGTTGATCTGACGTAAATTATGAGCCGACTTGGCGCTTGACGGCACGGCGCCGACCCTCTATCCAATAGTCTTCAGGTCAGATCGAGGGATCTCTTGCGCCGCCGACGTTCGCCTGCGCGGCTGCGGTTTTGCGCGCGAGAACCCGCCCAAGCCTGAGAAAGGCAACACCCGATGGCCGACGGCGCTGCTCCGAAACCGCCCTCGCCGTCCCCGCCGGGGACGACGGCCGCCCTGGTTCTGGCGGATGGCAGCGTGTTCTGGGGACGCGGAATCGGCGCCGCCGGCATCAAAGTGGGCGAGGTCTGCTTCAACACCAGCATGACCGGCTACCAGGAGATCATGACGGATCCCTCCTACGCCGGTCAGATCATCACCTTTACTTTCCCGCACATCGGCAACGTCGGAACCAATCTCGAGGACATCGAGACGCTGACGCCGGCGGCGCGCGGACTGGTGGTACGCGTCGACATCACCGAGCCCGCGAACTATCGCGCGAGCGAGCATTTCGACCGCTGGCTGAAATCGCACGGGCTGGTCGGCGTCGCCGGCGTCGATACCCGCAGGCTCACGCGCCGGATCCGCGATGGCGGCGCGCCCAACGGCGCGGTGGTGCACGCGCCCGACGGCAAGATCGATTACCGCGCGGCGCTCGAGGCGGCGCGCGCTTGGCCCGGGCTCGAAGGCATGGACCTCGCCAAGGAGGTCTCCTGCCGGCAGATGTACCAGTGGGACGAGACGCGCTGGAGCTGGGGCAAGGGATATGGCCAACTCGAGAGCCCGCGCTTCCACGTGGTCGCGGTCGACTACGGCGCCAAGCGCAACATCCTGCGGCTCCTCGCCTCGCACGGCTGCCGCGTCACCGTGGTGCCCGCGACCGCGACGGCCGAGGAGATCCTCGCGCACAAGCCGGACGGAGTCTTCCTCGCCAACGGACCCGGCGACCCCGCGGCCACCGGCAGCTATGCCGTGCCCGCGCTGCGCAAGCTCATGGAAACCGAAAAGCCGATCTTCGGCATCTGCCTCGGACACCAGCTCCTGGCGCTCGCCCTCGGCGGGAAGACGCGCAAGATGCCGATCGGTCATCGCGGCGCCAACCATCCCGTCAAGGACATGGAGACCGGTAAGGTCGAGATCACCAGCCAGAACCACGGATTCTGCGTGATCCCCGAGAGCCTGCCCGGGGACGTCGAGGTGACGCACGTCTCGCTGTTCGACGGCAGCAACGAGGGCTTGCGCGTCCAGGGCAAGCCGATCTTCTCCGTGCAATACCACCCCGAGGCCAGCCCCGGCCCGCAAGACAGCCACTACCTCTTCCAGAGATTCGTGGACCTGATGGAAAAGGCGCGCTGAGCGAATGCCCAAGCGCACCGACCTCAAGTCCATCCTGATCATCGGCGCGGGGCCGATCGTGATCGGGCAGGCCTGCGAGTTCGACTATTCCGGCGCGCAGGCGTGCAAGGCGCTGCGCGAGGAGGGCTACCGGATCGTCCTGGTGAACTCGAATCCCGCGACCATCATGACCGATCCCGAGCTCGCGGACGCGACATATATCGAGCCGATCACGCCCGATATGGTCGAGCGGATCATCGCCAAGGAGCGGCCGGACGCGCTGTTGCCGACCATGGGAGGCCAGACCGCGCTCAATACCGCGATGGCGCTCGCGCGCGCGGGCGTGCTCCGGCGCTACAACGTGGAGCTCATCGGCGCGCGCGAGGAGGCGATCGCCAAGGCCGAGGACCGGCAGCTCTTCCGCGAGGCGATGGAGCGGATCGGGCTTGCCTCTCCCAAGAGCCGGCTGGTGCGCTCGCTCGACGAGGCGACGGCGGCGCTGCAACTGGTGGGTTTGCCCGCGATCATCCGGCCCTCCTTCACGCTCGGCGGCACCGGTGGCGGCATCGCCTACAACCGCGAGGAATTCGAGGAGATCACCCGCGGCGGCTTGCGCGCCTCGCCCACCCACGAGGTGCTGATCGAGGAATCAGTGCTGGGCTGGAAGGAATTCGAGATGGAGGTCGTGCGCGACCGCGCCGACAATTGCATCATCGTCTGCTCGATCGAGAACGTGGACCCCATGGGAGTCCATACCGGGGATTCCGTGACGGTGGCGCCGGCGTTGACGCTCACCGACAAGGAATACCAGATGATGCGCAGCGCTTCGATCGCGGTGCTGCGCGAGATCGGCGTCGACACTGGCGGCTCGAACGTGCAGTTCGCGGTCGATCCCGCCGACGGCAGGCTGGTCATCATCGAGATGAACCCGCGGGTGTCGCGGAGCTCGGCCCTCGCCTCCAAGGCCACCGGCTTCCCGATCGCCAAGATCGCGGCGAAGCTCGCGGTCGGCTACACGCTCGACGAGCTCAAGAACGAGATCACCCGCACCACGCCGGCCTCCTTCGAGCCCACCATCGACTACGTCGTCACCAAGATGCCGCGCTTCACCTTCGAGAAGTTCCCGGGCGCGGAGCCGATCCTGACGACCTCCATGAAATCCGTCGGCGAGGCAATGGCGATCGGCCGCAGCTTCGCGGAATCCGTGCAGAAGGCGCTGCGCTCGATGGAGACCGGGCTCACCGGATTCAACGAGGTCGAGATCGCGGGCGCCGGTTCCGGCGACAAGAACGCGATCCGCGCGGCGCTTGCCAAGCCCACTCCGGACCGGCTCTTGGTCATCGCGCAGGCGTTTCGGCTGGGCTTCACCGTGCCGGAGATCCACGCCGCCTGCAAATACGACCCGTGGTTCCTGGAGGAGATCCGCAAGATCGTGGCGGCGGAGGCCGAGGTCCGCGCCAACGGCCTGCCGCAGGACGCCCCGGGCCTGGTGCGCCTCAAGCGTCAGGGCTTCTCGGATGCCCGGCTCGGCGAGCTCGCGGGCATCGAGGAGCGCGCCGTGACGGCGCTGCGCCAGCGGCTTGAGGTGCATCCGGTCTACAAGCGGATCGATACCTGCGCCGCCGAGTTTCCCTCGCTCACTCCTTATATGTACTCGACCTACGAGGGCGATGGCATCACCGCGCCCGAGGACGAGGCGGAGCCGAGCGAGCGGCGGAAAGTGGTGATCCTCGGCGGGGGGCCGAACCGGATCGGCCAAGGCATCGAGTTCGACTACTGCTGCGTCCACGCGGCCTACAGCCTCAAGGACGCCGGCATCGAGACCATCATGGTGAATTGCAACCCGGAGACGGTCTCGACCGATTACGACACCTCCGACCGACTCTATTTCGAGCCGCTCACCGCGGAGGACGTGATTGAGCTGGTGCGGGTCGAGCAACGCCGCGGCACGCTCCTGGGCGTCATCGTTCAGCTCGGCGGCCAGACGCCACTCAAGCTCGCCGCCGCGCTCGAGGCTGCGAGCATTCCCATTCTGGGCACCTCGCCCGACGCGATCGACCTCGCGGAAGATCGCCGGCGATTCCAGCAACTCCTCCAGAAGCTCGATCTCAAGCAGCCGGAGAACGGCACCGCGAGTTCGGCCGAGGAAGCGGAGGCTGTGGCGCGGCGCATCGGCTACCCCGTGGTGATCCGCCCCTCCTACGTGCTCGGCGGGCGCGCCATGGAGATCGTGTACGATCCTGCAGGGATCGCGCGCTACATGACGCACGCTGTCAAGGTATCCGGTTCGAGCCCCGTGCTGATCGACCGCTACCTGCAGGATGCGATAGAGGTCGATGTGGACGCGCTCGCCGACGGTCGCGATGTCTATATCGCGGGGATCATGGAGCACATCGAGGAGGCCGGCATTCATTCCGGCGACAGCGCCTGCTCCTTGCCGCCCTATTCGCTGGCGCCCGAGGTGATCGCCGACATTGAGCAGCAGACTGCGGCGCTTGCAAAGGCGCTCCACGTCGTCGGGCTGATGAACGTGCAGTACGCCGTCAAGGACCGCACGGTCTATGTGCTGGAGGTGAACCCGCGCGCCTCGCGCACGGTGCCGTTCGTCGCCAAGGCAACGGGCGTTCCCGTCAGCAAGATCGCGGCGAGGGTGATGGCGGGCGCGCGGCTTGCCGAGTTCGGTTTGAAACGGCAGAACCTCAAGCACGTCGCGGTAAAGGAGGCCGTGTTCCCCTTCGCGCGCTTTCCGGGCGTCGATCTCATACTCGGCCCGGAAATGAAATCGACGGGCGAGGTCATGGGCCTCGATGCCGACTTCGGTCGCGCCTTTGCGAAATCACAGCTCGGCAGCGGCACGGACCTGCCGCTCGTGGGCCGCGTGTTCGTTTCCGTACGCGATCACGACAAGGCGGGGCTGGTGGGACCCTGCCGAAAACTTGCGGAGATGGGCTTCACGCTGGTCGCCACGCGCGGCACCGGCCAGTACCTTACCCAAGCAGGGCTTTCGGTCGAGCTGGTCAACAAGGTCCTTGAGGGCCGGCCTCATATCGTCGACCAGATGCTCTCTGGGGAGGTCCAGCTCATCTTCAACACGACGGAGGGGGCGCAAGCGATCGCCGACAGCTTCAGCCTGCGGCGGACGGCCCTAACCATTGGAATTCCCTACTATACGACCGTGGCGGGCGCGCGCGCTGCCGTGCAGGCGATCGCGGCGCTCCGGGCCGGCAACCTTGAAGTCGCTTCGCTGCAGTCCTACTTTGTGGGGTCCTAGCGGGCTGCCGGCTCGCTCGGCATCAAGCGTTGCAGGAAGCTGACCGGCGTACCAAGATAACAGTCCGGCGCCCGACCCGACCCCCGGTCGGAGGGCGGCCTTTTGACTGTCGCTGACGTCACACGCACGAGAAGAAGTTGCACCCCATGAACGTGAGCAAGATCCCGATGACGGCGGACGGATTCAACCGTCTGCAGGAAGAGCTGAAACGGCTCAAGAGCATCGATCGGCCGGCGATCATCCGACAGATCGCCGAGGCGCGCGACCACGGTGACATCTCCGAGAATGCCGAGTACCACGCCGCGCGCGAGCGCCAGGGCTTCATCGAGGGCCGCCTCATGGAGCTCGAGGACAAGATCGCGCGCGCCGAGGTGATCGACGTCTCCAAGCTCTCGGGCAAGGCCGTGAAGTTCGGCGCGACGGTGACGCTCGCCGACGAGGAGACCGATGAGGAGACCGTCTACCAGATCGTGGGCGAGGACGAGGCCGATATCAGCCGGGGTCGGCTGTCTGTCACTTCGCCGCTGGCGCGCGCGCTTATCGGCAAAGGCGTCGGAGAGAATGTCGAGGTCTCGACGCCCCGCGGCTCCAAAGCCTACGAGGTCGTGAAAGTCGCGTTCCGCTGAGCGATCAGGCTCGGCAGCTCGCGCATTTCGTCAAACACCAGATCAGCTCCAGCCGCGGACAGGCGGCTGTTGTGGTCGGCCCGGCAGTGGCTGGCACCGATGAAGCCGTAGGCCGTCATCCCCGCTGCCTTCGCCGCGGTCACGCCGGGAACACTGTCCTCGATCACGAGGCAGCGCCCGGGCGCCGCTCCCATGCGCTCGGCGGCGTGAAGGAATAGGTCCGGCGCCGGCTTGCCCCGACGGACCATGTGCGAGCTGAAGAGCGTCGCGGGCTCGAAGCGGCGCAGCAAATCGGCTCGGCGGAGCTTATAGTCGATCGCCCTCGGGTCCGCTGCTGGAGGCGACGCATCGGGGCCCGCTGAGCTCGCCCAGTGCCTCTGCAACGCCGTCGACCGGCTGCAGCTCGCGATCGAACAGCTCGCGGGAGCGCGCAACCGCACGCGCTTTGAGCGCGTCCGGCAAGACACAGCCCCACTCCGCTTCCAGCGCCGCATACATGTCCCGCGTGCTCGTGCCGATGAATCGGTCCGCGATCTCGTCGACCGCCAGCGTCAAGCCGAACTCGACGAGCGACTCGGAGAGGGCGCGGCAGGCGATCACCTCGCTGTCCACCAGCACGCCATCGCAATCGAAGATGACGAGATCGAACGCTCCGCTTGCCATCATGGAGAGGACGCTCAGTCCGCCTCGATCGGCACGCCCGGCGCGAACTTCGAGGTGCGGATGGCGAGCGCGGTCTTGACGTGGCTCACGTTGGGGGCGGCGGTGAGCTGGGTGGTCAGGAACCGCTGATAGTGGTCCCAGTCTTCCGCCACGATCTTTAGGAGGAAATCGGCCTCGCCCGCGAGCATGTGGGCCTCGCGCACTTGCGGCCAGGTTCGGACCAGTGTCTCGAACGCCTTGAGGTCCGGCTCCGCCTGGCTGGCGAGGCCGACCTGGGCAAAGACCGTGACGCCAAACCCCAGCGCCTGCGCGTTGACGTCGGCATGGTAGCCGCGGATGTACCCGGCTTCCTCGAGCGCCCGCACCCGGCGCAGACAAGGGGGCGCCGAGATCCCGGCGCGCCGCGCCAACTCGACATTGGTCATCCGACCGTTCGCCTGCAGGTCGCGCAAGATCCTGCGGTCGATCTTGTCGAGCTTGATCCGTCGCATCGGATGGCCTCGCCGCTTGCGGGATTTTGTAATAATATTACAAGCGGAGCACCGCGACGCAACAGCGCTTGCAGCGGCGGACGGGACCGGGCTAGGACCCGGCATGCGCGGATCCACGGGAGAGAAACTCGGGATGATTGATTCGGGGCGGACGCCCACTGTTTGGGCCGTGCACGACGGCAAGATCGGCATGGCCAATCAGGTCCTGGGGCTCGCCGAAGCCGTGGGATATCCGGTGATCGAGAAGGCCGTGGTGCTTCGGTCGCCTTGGCGGCACCTGGTGCCGCCTCTCTGGATCCATCCAATGGCCGCCCTGGCACCCGAGGGCGCCCGGCTGGAGCCGCCGTGGCCCGATCTGCTGATCGCGTGCGGGCGGGGCGTCACCGCCTTGGCGCTGGCGGTGAAGCGGATGAGCCGCGGCCGCACGCTCTGGGTCCAGGTCCAGGACCCGCGCTTTTCGCGCCGTCACGTCGATCTCATGGTGGTGCCCCAGCACGATCCGGCCCGCGGCGAGAATGTGGTGCTGACGCTGGGTGCCGTTCATCGCGTGCGTCCTGCCCTGCTGGATGCCGGTCGAGCCAAGTTCGCACCGCTCTTCGCGGGATTGCCCCGCCCGCTGGTCGGGGTGTTGATCGGCGGCAGCAATCGGGTCTACCGGCTGACGCCAGCCATCGCCGCATCCCTCGGCCGGGAACTCGCGGCGCTGGCGGCGCAAGGCTTTGGCATTGCCATTACGCCGTCCCGCCGAACCGGCGACGCCGCGCTGAGAGCGCTCGCCGAGCCGCTCCGGGGCGTGCCGCATTATTTCTGGAACGGCAGCGACGAGAACCCGTATATCGGGCTGCTTGCGCATGCCGACGCGCTCGTGGTCACTGGTGATTCTGTCAACATGTTGAGCGAAGCGGCGGCGACGGGAAAGCCGGTCCATGTGGTCGGGCTCGAGGGTGGCTCGGCGAAATTCCGCCGGTTCCACGATCTGTTCCGGCGCGCGGGCATCGCGCGCGCCTTCACTGGCGTGATCGAGCGGTGGAGCTACCGCCCGCCCGACGATACCGAGCGCGCTGCCGTGGAGATCCGCCGTCGCATGTCTCGGCGCCTCTCGAATGTCGCCTGACGCCAAGGGCCTTTTCCTCTATCTCGCGGCGGTCGGCGCGGCCGTTGCTCTGTTCCTGTTGGCGCCCGGCATCGATCTTTGGGCGAGCGGCCTCTTCTTCCGAAGCGGCGAGGGCTTCTTTCTTGCGGACCTCGGCGTCGTGCGCGCGCTCTATCGCTCGGTGCCCTGGATCGTGGCGGCACAGGTTGTCGGGATTCCACTGCTTCTGCTCCTGCGGTGGTGGCGCGGACGCGAGATCGCCGGCATCGGATTGAAGCAGGGCGTCTTCGTGTTGTTGGTCCTCGCGCTGGGACCGGGCGTCGCCGTCAATACCGTGTTCAAGGACCGCTGGGGCCGCGCGCGGCCCTTGCAGGTCGTCGAGTTCGGGGGCTCGCGGGATTTCACGGCCGCGCCGCTGCCCGCGACCGCCTGCGACAAGAACTGCTCTTTCGTCTCCGGCCACGCGTCGGTCGGGTTCGCGCTCATCGCGTTCAGTTTCCTCGCCACGGGTCGGCGACGGCGCGCGATCGGAGCGGGCGCGGTGGCGGCGGGCGCACTGATCGGCCTCGCGCGCATGATCCAAGGCGCGCATTTCCTGTCGGATGTCGTGTTCGCAGGATTCATCGTCTGCGGCATCGCCTGGCTCCTCGACCGGGCTCTCCTGGAACGCGATCTCGCGGGCACGCTCTGGCGGCGGCTGGTGGGCCGGCTCGGTCCCGCCGGCGCGGGTTGGGCGCTGTATGTGCTGCTGACCCTGGCCGCCATAGCGGCGTGCATCGCCTATGTCGACCGTCCGGTCGCTCTCTATCTCCATGCAGCGAGCCCGCCGGTGCTGGAGTTTTTCCGGCAGGTCACGCGCTTCGGCATCTCTACCTATTATCTGATCGGCACGGCGGCGCTGGCGCTGACCCTGTGGCTCATCGGCCGATTCGGCAGAGGCCGCTGGGCAGTGGCGCTCGGAGCAGCCGCGACCGTACCGCTGTTCCTGTTCCTGTCGATCGCGGTCTCCGGGCTGATCACCGACCTGCTCAAAATCGTGTTCGGCCGCGCGCGCCCGAAGCTGCTGTTCGCCAACGAGACCTTCGGCTTCGACTGGTGGGGCACCAAGGCGGATTTCTGGTCGTTTCCCTCGGGCCATGCCACGACCGCCGTGGCGATCGCGGCGGCGCTCTACTGCCTCTGGCCGCGCTTCCTGCCGCTCTATATCGGCTTCGCGGCACTGGTCAGCGTGAGCCGGGTGGTGATCGGCGCGCATTACGTGAGCGACGTCGTCGCGGCGACGTTCATCGCGATCGCCAGCACCCATTGCCTGCGGCTCTGGCTCGAGCGTGGCGGCATCTCCTTGCGCGATCCGGCGGGCGGCGCACCGGCCGCGCGGCTCATGCCCTCGCAGGAGCGGCTGGGCTTCGGCAAAGCCGAGCGCGGCTAGACCCGGCAAGGGGCGGCGCGTCCGGGGATTAGTGGTGATTCCAGCCGATCTGAGATGGTTTTTGACGGTTTCCGCCGGTTTTTGGCGGTTTTTCACGAAAGCCGATTTCGCCAAGGTCAAGGCAATTCAAGGGGTTGCGCGTCGCGACGGGTTCGTTTTAGCAAAATTCAGGTTTCGAGCGGCCCGGCCATTCCAAATGAACCCTTACTACGCCTGAGGCGTAGAGGCGGCCTGAACAATCGGTCGGGATTTAATATCCCTTGAAGCCGTTGAGGCGCGCCACGAGGAACTCGCGCGTGGTGCCGCCGCCGAGGTTGATGGTGATATGACCGACGGAGCCGACGCTGGCGAAGTATTTCGGCAACTCGCCCAATCCCTGACGCGGGCCCACGTAGAGGAAGTTCTCGCCGATATGGGTCCTGGCATCCGACGAGATGTCGAACTGGTCGTGGATCGCGCCGCCGGGATTCCACTTCAGGGCGTCGAAGGGATGCGGCACCACGTAGTAGATCAGCGCCGCCAGCACCTCGCGATTGTCCGATAGCAGCTTGGCATCCGGCTGCTCGCGCAGCACTGTCGCAACCGAATTCCCGAGTCGCGCCCAGCCGCGCAGGCGATGCACGGGGTCCCAGCGTCCGGGCATGTCCCAGCCCACCGCGTGCGCGATATCCCACGCCGGCAGCAAGACCGCCACCAGTGCGACGTGGAGAATCACCGAGCCCGTTACCAGAACGGCGCGGCCGTGCTCGATGAGGAACGCCACGACCAGGATGGTCGCGGAGACATAGGTTGGCGCGGACCAGTTGGGATGCGCGCGCGACAGCAGACTCACCGCGAGCATCATGGCGACGGTCGGCAGCGCGAAGACCGCGAGCAGCTGCGCGCGCGGGTCCCTGAGCACGCGGCGGAGCAACGCCACGATCACCAGCAGCGTCGCGAAGAACACCGGCCCGAACACTCCGAATTGCGAGCCCAGAAACTCCAGGAAAGCGCGGGGATGCAGGGCAAGGCCGCTGATGTCGGCATTCGCCTCCGTATGCCGGTAGCTCACGAAATTGTGGGTGAGGTTCCAGACCAGATTGGGTGCGTAGATCGCACAGCCAAGCGCGGTGGCCGCGAGGAAGCGCGGAAGATGCCGCCGCTCGCCCTTCACCACCAGCAGGAACAGCAGCGCCGAGAGCAGCCAATAGGCCATCGCGTACTTCGCGAGCAGCCCGAACCCGCAGGCGACGCCGACCGCGAGCCACCAGCGCCAACCCTCGCTCTCCCGCGCGCGGACGAACGCATAGAGCGCCACCGCCCAGCAGAACAGCAGCGGCACGTCCGTCGAGATCAGCAACGACGAGACGGAGACCCCGGGCAGGGTCGCATAGGCGATCGCCGACCAGCTGGCGGTGCGTGCGTCATAAAGCCGCCGCGCGATGTGGAAGATGACCAGCGCGGTGCCGAAGTGGAACAGCGGCGAGGCAGCTCGGATGCCCGCCTCGTCGTCGCCCAAGAGCAGCGTAGTGGCGCAAATCACCCAGGCGATCAGCGGCGGCTTGGAGAAATAGCCCCAATCGAGCGTGCGCGACCAGAGCCAGTACTGCGCCTCGTCCGGATAGAGGTCGAGGCCGCCGACCCGAAGCCAAATCAACCGGGCTATCGTGATAGCGAGCAGTACCAGCAAGGTCCTGCGCAACGCTCGCTCGTCGGGGCTCATATCAAGCCCAGACCGCCGGGAAACCGCCATTGCCGAGGGGATCGCTCTTCTTGGGGTGGATGCCCAGGTGTAGCATTTGGCCCGCACGCTTGCTAAGTGAAAGGCGGCGCGGGCGACGCCGCAACGGGGACCATGAAGCTCAACATCGAGACATTCAGCAACGTCAAGGGGGGCAACAGCTTTTACAAGGCGGTGACGCATCCATTGGCCGCCCGCGCGGTGCCGCGCCTGCTCGCGCGGATCAGCGCCCGCAAGCTCGCGGTCTATGATCCGCTGGGTCTCGCCGACGGATTTGCCGAGTTCTACCACCTCCGAGCATCACGCCTGGTCGGCACCTACGTCCAGGATGTGGCGGCGATCGGCCAGCCGGTGCTCGGCCGCGCCGCCGAGCCCGTGACATCATTGGGCGAGAGCGGCGCCGAGGTCGTGCTGGTGGCGGCCTTCGAGGCCGAGCGCCTCATGGCGCACATCCGCCATCTGCTGCCTAAGGGCGCGGAGGTCCTGAGCCTCGATGCGCTTCGTTTGCCCGACGAGGTCCTGACTAACCGCCGCGCCTATCTCGACCCCCTGAACTTCGCCACGAATTTCGTGTTCTTCCGCGACGACGACCGTCACCATACGCGGCTCGTCACCGCGAATTACTGGTCGGGCTACGGCGCCAACGTCGTCCGTCTTTGGCTCATCCTCTTCGACGCGGACGGTAACGCACTTGCGGAATGGCACGAGCCGGTGGCCGCGGAGCTCGGCGCCATCGTACTCGACAGCCGCGAGATCCGCGCGCGCTTCGCTCTCCCGGCCTTCACCGGCCAGCTGTTCGTGCACGCGGTCGGCGCCGCGGGCCACGACGTCGTGAAATACGCGCTCGATACGTTCGGCGGCGACAACGACGCGGCGCTCTCCTGCACGCACGACGCCAACTCCTGGCCCGCGGACCTCTACGCCGGACTTCCGGCGCCGCGCGCGGACGAGCGCGTGCGGCTCTGGATACAGAACAGCCATCCCTGCCCGATTGCGCCCGGCTCCGTCGGGCTCAATCTGATGGGACATCCGGAGGTCCGCTACTGGGACCAGCCGATCGCGCCTTTTGCCAGCGTGGCACTCGAGGTGAGTGCCCTGCTTCCGGACGCGCGCTGGCCTCGGCAGATCGAGGTGCAGGCCGGCAAGCACATGGTGCGTCCGCGCTACGAGGTGATGCGCGCGGGCCAGACACGCATCGCGCATGTCAATGTCGAGCGCAGCGACTTGAAACCGGACGCGCGCATCGGCGAGCTCGGCAATCTCATCGGCAAGGGATTTCTGTTGCCGGCACCGGTGCTGCCGCGCGAGGCCTGGCGATCACTCGCCTTGCCGACGCCGATGGCGACCTCTCAGACCGAATTGCCGGTGAGCGCGATCCTCTATGACGGCAGCGGACATGAAACCGCGCGACACCGGTTCGGCCGGCTGCAGCGCATCGAGTCGGTGGCGCTCGATGTGGATGAATGGTTGAACGGACATGCTCTCGGATCCGGCTACGGCCACATGGAGCTGGTCTATGACTTCACCGACGGCGGGTTGGCCGACGGCTGGCTGCATGGATTGTTTCGCTACGAGCACCGCGCGAGCGGTCACGCCGCGGAGACGAGTTTCGGCGCGCATGTGTTCAACACGGCACTCACCTATAAGAGCGAGCCGCAGTCTTACGCCGGGCGCCCGCCGGGGCTTACGACACGGCTGTTCCTCCGTTTGGGCGAGGCGCCCTATGACACGCTTTGCCACTTGATTTATCCCGCTTCGACCCCATGGCATGCGCTGAGTGAGACCGATCTCATCCTGCACGATGGCGGCGGCCGCGAGATCGCGCGCGAGCGGGTCCGCATCGCGTGCTCGGGGTCGCTGTTCTGGCGCTATCACGAGACGTTTTCAGCCGCGACTCGGGCGCGCGCGGGCGAGCATGCCTATATGGTGATTCGCGACGCGACGTGCCGGCTTTTCGGCTATCATGGGTTGATCGGTCGCGACGGGGCTTTCAGCCTCGATCATATGTTCGGTTTCTGACCGGGCCACGCGATTTTCTTGTTGCGAGACAATCATGTCCGAGCGCTACCACACGAAATTGCTGATTATCGGGTCGGGTGCGGCGGGCTACACCGCCGCCATCTATGCCGCGCGGGCGAATTTGAGCCCTCTCCTCGTCCAGGGCCTGCAGCCCGGCGGGCAGATGACCATCACCACCGACGTCGAGAACTATCCCGGCTTTGCCGAGGTGATCCAGGGACCCTGGCTCATGGAGCAGATGCGCAAGCAGGCCGAGCACGTCGGCACCCGCATGATCTCCGACATCATCGTCAAGGCGGATTTGTCGAGACGGCCGTTCGTCTGCCGCGGCGACTCCGGCGACACCTATGTTGCGGGGTCGCTGGTAATCTGCACCGGCGCGCAGGCGCGCTGGCTGGGCCTGCCGAGCGAGGAGATGTTTCGCGGCGGCGGCGTCTCCGCTTGCGCCACTTGCGACGGCTTCTTCTTCCGCGGCAAGGATGTTGTCGTAGTGGGCGGCGGCAACACCGCGGTCGAGGAGTCTCTCTACCTCGCCAATCTCGCATCGCGCGTGACGTTGGTGCATCGCCGTGACCGCCTGCGCGCCGAGAAGATCTTGCAGGCGCGCCTCTTCGCCAACCCCAAGATCGACGTGTGCTGGAACAGCGTCGTCGAGGAGATCCTCGGCGAGCCGGGCCCGCCGCCGCGGGTCACCGGCGTCCGAGTGCGCGACGTCGAGACCGGCGCCGAGCGCATCATCCCGGCTTCGGGGTTCTTCGTCGCCATCGGCCACACGCCCGTGACCGAGCTGTTCCGGGGCCAGCTCACGCTCGACGAGGGCGGCTACATCCTGACGCGGCCCGATTCCACCGCCACGGAGATTCCCGGCGTGTTCGCCGCCGGCGACGTCAAGGACAAGGTGTTCCGGCAGGCCGTCACCGCCGCCGGCATGGGTTGCATGGCCGCGCTCGAAGCGGAGAAATTCATCGCTGCCGAAGAGGCCGCCGCGACGTTGAAAGCGGCGGAATGAGCGAGCAACGCAAGCCGCGCCCCGCCGTCGCTCCCTTGCCTCAGGGCAAGGGGATGGACTGGGACAAGCTGCGCGTGTTTCACGCGGTGGCGGAGGCCGGCAGCTTCACCCATGCGGGAGAGGCACTGAACCTCAGCCAGTCCGCGGTCAGCCGGCAGATCAGCGCGCTCGAGGAGAGCCTCTCGGTGCCGCTGTTCCACCGACATGCGCGCGGCCTCATCCTGACCGAGCAGGGCGATTTGCTCTATCGCACGGCGCGCGAAGTCTTCGCCAAGCTCGCGATGACCGAGGCGATGCTGTCGGAATCGAAGGACCGGCCGCGCGGACCGCTCAAGGTGACGACCACCGTGTCGTTCGGCTCGGACTGGCTGGTGCCGCGTATCCGCGAGTTCCTGGAACTCTACCCGGAGATCCAGCTCAGCGTGCTGGTCGACGACAGCGAGCTCGACCTCTCGATGCGCGAAGCGGACGTGGCGATCCGCATGTCGGCGCCTCGGCAGCCGGATTTGGTGCAGCGGCATCTGCTGACCGTGCGCTATCACGTCTATGCCGCGCCCGAATACTTGAAGAAATATGGCGTGCCGCAGAAGGCCGAGGAGCTCGACCGGCATCGCCTGATCATCTACGGCGCCGATGCGCGGCCGCCGACGCGCAACACCAACTGGCTCCTGGAAGCGGGCGTCCGGCCGGGGTCGGAGCGCCGGCCGATCCTCTCGGTCAACAACACGCCCGCGATCTTTCGCGCGGTCGCGAGCGGATTGGGGATCGCCGCGCTCCCCGACTACATGGCGCACGGGGCGGCTGAGCTTGTGCGCGTCCTGCCGGACCTCGCGGGTCCGGAGGTCGAGGCCTATTTCGTCTATCCCGAGGAGCTCAGGAGCTCCAAGCGCATTGCGGTGTTCCGGGACTTCCTGCTGCGCAAAGTCGCGGAGACGCGGAACGGCTGAGCGCGAGGCCGATCGCCGCTCGCGCGTCGATCGGTGAAACGGCACCCAGTCGGGCATAGGCCCCAATCGGCTGAAATCTGCGGTTTATCGAGGATTGCGGTTTTTGCAACGGAGAATCCCGCTATTGGCCGTGGCGCATCTGCGTGCGGCGCAGCATGTTTCCACCGCGAGCATGGCTCGCCCGAGTTCCGCCGCGCATTTGCGGCACCGAGTTTCCGGGCTCCCAAAACCCGGAAAAAGGGTCTTCGGACCCTACGTCTCCCAGACGTGAAGCCTCCCTGTTCAACTAGGCCCCGGGTCACTCCGGGGCCTCTCTTTTTCAGCCACTTAGGCTCCACGGCCAGTTCGGCGCCAGAACTTCGCGCCGAGTTAGGACTATCCTAGGACTAACTTGCTATCACGCCAGCTCCATCGCGCGCCCGCGGTCGATCAAACAGCGGCGGCTCATGGCGGACGATTTGACAAGCGCTATCGGAGCGCTTATGTCTGCGCTCGCGATCGATGACCAGATATGTTGCGGCGGTTGCCGCGACGCGCGCTCAAGAGCGAGTGCGTGGCTGGAATCAAAGCCTAGAGCGTCGTCAAGAAGACCGGCCCGGCAGAAGGCCACGACGCAGAAGGGCAGCCACCCCGGCGATTCCCCCAAAAGGCCAAGGCGATCCATGTTTCAACCCCTATGGGGCGGCATGGCGCTTGTTCCATGTCGCCGAAGGATTCGACATGG
>DATMMM010000031.1:0-18413 GCA_035569735.1 Allostellaceae bacterium
GGCCCGACAAGAAGGTCCGGCTGATCCTGGTCTATCCGATGGCGACCGGCCGCAATTTCAACGAGATCCTGCGCGTCATCGATTCCATGCAGCTCAGCGACAAGCACAAGGTGGCGACCCCCGCCGACTGGAAGCAGGGCCAGGACGTCATCATCACCACGGCCGTGAGCGACGAGGAGGCCAAGACGCGCTTCCCCAAGGGCTACAAGACGCTGAAGCCCTATCTGCGCATCACGCCGCAGCCCGACGCCTAAGTCCTTGCGGCACAGCAGTTAAGCAGAAGGCGGCGCCGGTTCCGGCGCCGCCTTTTTCTTACCCCTGCCAGGCGCGAGCCCTGCGATCAGATAGCGTCTTTGAGGTCCTTCGCCGCGCGGAACGCGACTTTCCTGCTCGCCTTGATCTTGATCGGCTCGCCGGTCGCGGGGTTGCGGCCCATGCGCGCGGCCCGGTGGCGCACCGCGAGGATGCCGAGCCCCCCGATTCGGATGCGCGACCCTTTCTTGAGATTCTTCACAAGGAGCCCGACAAAATCGCCGAGCATCGCCTCTGCCTGCTTCTTTGCGATCTCGTGGCTCTCGGCGAGGGAAGCCGCGAGATGCTTGAGGGTCACCGTCGCTGGGGTGCCCGCCTTTTGCGTCGCCATTCCTGTATCCCTCTTGTTGGACGCCGACGGCTGTCGGCCACAAGGAGAGAATCACAAGAGGCCTCGCAACGCAAGAAGTCCCCGTATTACGGGGGAATCCCATGCGACCGGTTTCGGGGCATGGGCACGGTTGCAACCGTCTACTCGAAAACTCCGATGCCGCTCGGTGTTAAGGGGCGCGTAACTCTCGCCTTGTAGCATCCCTCGTCGTCACGAAACCGCGGTCTCCGAGAATTCCGATGCTCCGTTTCCTCAGGCTCACCGAGCGACACCACGAGGCGCACAGCCCCGCCAACAATCTGGCGCTCGCGCTGGCGTTTTCCGGAGTGGGCCTGCTCAACGCCCTGCTGCCGCTGACGCTGGGCGCCCTCGCCTATACTCTGCACTTCTGGCCCTGAGCATTCAGGCGAGCGGGTACTCCGCCTGATCCTCGTAGATGGCGCCGCTCTTCGTGAGATAGCTCGCGACCAGACTGAACTGAGTGACGTCGAACGGCGCGGCGCGGAACAACGTATTCGTCGCCAGAAACTCCGGCACCTTCGGCCCCAACGGCTGCCGGAGACGAGCGAGCGAGACGTGGGGCGTGAAGCGCCGGGTCTCCGGCGGTAGCCCCGCCCGCTGCAGCGCATTTTCTACCTTGCCCTGAAGCTGCAGCAGCGGCGGCGATTTCTCCACGCCCACCCAAAGCATGCGCGTGCCGAACTGGCCGACGCCCGCGAGCGTCAGTTGGAAGCGCGGCCCCGACAGACGCAGGAGCGCCGCGTCGATGTCGCTCGCGACGCCCTCGTCCACTTCGCCGATGAAGCGCAGCGTCACATGGAAGTTCCCGGGGTCGACCCAGCGCGCCTCGGGCACGCCGATGCAGAGCGTGGAGAGGCGAAGCTTGAGCGCGGGCGGCAGATCGATACCGACGAAGAGACGCAGCATAGTGACGGTGACTCTGTTCGGACGGAAAATGCTCTATAGAAAATGCTCTATAGAAACAGCGCGAGCACGCCCGTGTATCCGTAGAGCCGATCGTGGGCGATCTCGCCGTTGCCAAAAAATCCCGCCAGCGGGAAGTCGCCGAGCGCGTCGCGGATGGTCCTGAGCTCCTCGGAGTCCCCGGCGAACAGGTTGGGGCCGCGGGCGACGCAGCTGAAATAGAGTCCCGCCTTGGGCGGCGTCGGGGCGCGGCGCTTCAGGCTCTCCAGCATCCGCTTCAGATCCTCGAGCGCGCTCGCGGCGTCGCGCCGGCAGAACAAGATCGAATCGCCCGGCGCCATGCGCTCGGCGATCGCGATCCACTGCCGCTCCGCGTCGATTGCCATAAGGTTGCGCACGACGTAGTCGCCGGTATCGGAGCCCCGCACCGGGATACCCGCGAAAATGAGGCCGCCGACCTTGCGCAGGTCGCGCGCCAGGAGCTCGCCGATGTCCTGCTTGAACACTTCGAGCGCCGGACGGTCGTCGATCGCCATCACGATGTTCTCGCGCGCATCGGTCACCCGATGCACCGGCCCGATGGGCGAGCAGCCCTGGGTCAAGCCCGTCGCCACTGCGATATCCGGCGACAGCACCACGCCGGAGATCCCACCCTCGACCACCCGCTCGGCGATCTGGCGCGGCGCCGCGCCCGAGGAGGCCGCAAGCCCACCCACCAGGAAGAGCCCGGCTTCCGCGCTGAGCGCCGCGAGCGTCTGCACGACGCGGCCATCCCGGGGGTCGCCATGCACGACGCCGAAGACGGGATGTGTCTTGGCGAACCAGTCGGCCTCGGCGGCGGCGAGCGCCCGGCCGCCCGAGGTTTGCGGGCCGAACACGCGGAAGGCACCCTCGGGCCAGCACGCCACCAGCGCGCTCACCGCCGGCGCCCGAAAATATTCGTGCCCCGCGCCGCAGACGCCGAGCCCGACGCTGCCGACCCAATGCTGCACGCGCGTGCGCTCGCGCAGGAAGGCGAGGATGCTGCCGAGATCGTTGGCGAGCGCCTCGGTCGCGTAGAGGAACCCGAGGTTGGCGCCCTCCGGCAGCGGCAGCAAGGCGTCGGCGCAGGCCTTCGCGGCCTCGGCCCAGCCGGCGCCTTGGCCGTGTGCGGCGCGGAACTGCGCGCCGCTCATCCGTTGCCCGCGCTCGCGGCGCCGATCAGCCGCAGCACGTAAGGACCCACGCGATCCACGATCACCGCGACGCCGCGCGCATTGGGATGCAATCCGTCCGGCTGATTGAGCGCGGGATCCAGCGCCACGCCGTCGAGGAAAAACGGATAGAGCAGCACGTGATGCCGCTCGGCGAGCGCGGGGAAGATCGCGCCGAACGCTGCTTGATAATCGGCGCCCCAATTGGCCGGCGCCATCATTCCGAGCAGCAGCACCCTCGCATGGCGCCGGTCGAGCCGGCTCAGGATCTCGTCGAGGTTCTTGTAGGTCTCCTTGGGATCGACGCCTCGAAGCGCGTCGTTGGCGCCGAGCTCGACCAGCACCGCGTCGGCGGGCTCTGCCAAGGACCAGTCGAGCCGTGCGAGGCCGCCCGCGCTGGTGTCGCCGGAGACGCCGGCGTTGATCACCTCGGCGGCGAGGCCGTGATCCCTGAGCCACGCCTGCAGCCGTACCGGAAAGGAGTCCGCGGCGGGGAGTCCGTACCCAGCCGTCAGGCTGTCGCCGAGCGCCAGGATGCGCGTGGCAGCGCCGGCGGGTGCGGCAAGACACGTGAGCGTGAGCAGCGCCAGGCCGAGATTGACAAGCTTCCGCCACAGTCCATAACCAGACTCGCGCGCGCTCATCCCATCATTACAGCCGATCCATGTTCGCATGAGTGTTCCCGCCGACGCCGCCATGATCCTGCTGGAGACTGTCGCGGTCACACTGACGAGCGCGGCAGGCGCCGTCAATGTGCTGCGCGGCGTGTCGCTGCGCATGGCCGCGGGCGAGACCGCGAGTCTGATCGGACCCTCCGGCTCCGGCAAGACCACGCTCTTGATGACGGCGGCGGGGCTGGTGCGGCCGAGTGCCGGCCACGTCGAGGTCGCCGGCACGGATCTCTCCGCGCTCGACGAGGATGGGCTCGCGCGCTTCCGGCGCGACGCCGTCGGCATCGTGTTCCAGGGCTTTCACCTCGTGCCCACCATGACCGCGCTCGAGAACGTGGCCTTGCCGCTGGAATTCGCGGGACGGCGCGACGCCTTCGAGATCGCCGCGGAATCGCTCGCCGCGGTCGGCCTCGCGGCCCGCTGCGAGCATTATCCGGCGGAGCTCTCGGGCGGCGAGCAGCAGAGAGTGGCGCTCGCGCGCGCCTTCGCGGCGGCGCCCAAGCTGATCCTCGCCGACGAGCCCACTGGCAATCTCGATGGCGCCACGGGAAAGCAGGTGATGGACCTGCTGTTCCGCCTCGCCGAGGAGCGCGGCACCACGCTGCTGCTGGTGACGCATGAATTGGATCTCGCGCGCCGCGCGCAGCGCATCATCGAGCTCGCCGACGGCAAGATCGTCCGCGACAGCGCCCGCCCGCTCGCGGCGGCTGCGGCGCGGTGACCTGTGAGCAGAGTTTGCGGGAGCACCCTCACACCTCACCCTCCCACTGCTTCGCAGTGGGCCCCTCCCTCTCCCCTCTCCCTCGCCGGGAGAGAGGAGAGGCAAGGTGAGGAGTGAGGGGACGATGAAAATCTCCGATCATCGGACATGAGCACGCTGTCGCTCGCCGCGCGGCTGATGCGCCGGGAGTTGCGGGGCGGGCTCAGGGGGTTCCGGATCTTCCTTGCGTGTCTCACGCTGGGCGTCGCGGTGATCGCGGGCGTGGGCTCGCTCGCGGCGGGCGTGCGCGCCGGGCTCGAAGGCGATGCGCGCGCCATGCTCGGCGGCGACGTCGAGCTCAACCTGGTGCTGCGCCCCGCGAGTGACACCGAGCGGCGCTATCTCGATCAGCACGGCAGTGTCGCCGAGGTGATCGACATGCGCGCGATGGCGCGGCGGGACGACAACGCCGAGCGCAGCCTGATCGAGCTCAAGGCGGTGGACAGAGCCTATCCGCTCTACGGCAGCGTCGGGCTCGAGCCCGCGGGGCCGCTCGCGGACGCGCTCGCCGAGCGTGACGGGCTCTGGGGCGCGGTTGCGGCGCCGGCGCTGCTCGACCGCCTGGGTCTCAAGCTCGGCGATGTCGTGCGCGTGGGCAGCGCGCGCTTCCAGCTGCGCGCGGCGCTCACCCATGAGCCCGACGCGGCGACCGGCATTTTCATTCTGGGCCCGCGCTTCATGATCGCGAAGCCGGCGCTGGCGGAGACCGGGCTGATCGCGCCGGGGGCGCTGATCAACTACGGCTACCGGCTGAAACTGACGGCCGGTACGACGGTCGATGCCTGGCTCTCCGATCTCAAGACGGCATTTCCCGATGCGGGCTGGCGGGTGCGGGACTACGCCAATGCCGCGCCGAACCTGCGGCGCCTGCTGGATCGCGTGGGGCTGTTCCTGACGCTCTTGGGCCTGACGGCGCTGCTGGTGGGCGGTGTCGGAGTCGGGAACGCCGTCAGCGGCTATCTCGCGAGCCGCACGCTCTCGATTGCGATCTTCAAGTCCGTGGGCGCCGCCGGCCGGCTCGTGTTCTGGACCTACCTGCTGCAGATCGCGGTGCTGGCGGCGCTCGGCATCGCTCTCGGCCTGGTCCTGGGCGCGCTCACGCCGATGCTGACGGCGAAGCTGCTGCCGGCGGATCTGCCGGTGACGGCGAGGCTCGGGATCTATCCGCTGCCGCTGCTGGTGGCGGCCGCGGCGGGCGCGCTCACCACGCTGGCCTTCGCGCTCGGACCGCTCTCGAACGCGCGCGCGGTGCCGCCGGCGACGCTCTTCCGCGAGGCGGCGGAGGCGCCGAGCACGTGGCCCGGCAAGGGCACGCTCGCCGCGCAAGCCTTGGTGACGGCGGCGCTCGCCGCGCTGGTGATCGCGACCACGGTCGATCATCGCCTGGCGTTCTGGTCGGTGCTGGGGGCACTCGCCGTGCTGGCGGCGTTCCGGCTCATGGCGGCGCTCACCATCGCAGCCGTGCGCCGCATCGGCCGGCCGCGCCGGCCGCTGCTGCGTCTGGCGCTGGCGAACCTCGGCCGGCGCGGCGCCAATACCGCGGGCGTGATCGCCTCGCTGGGCCTTGGCCTCACGGTGCTGGTGGCGCTGAGCCTGGTCGAGGGGAACATCGCGCTCACCTTGGACAAGGACCTGCCGCAGCGCGCGCCCTCTTTCTTCTTCATCGACATTCAGCCGGACGAGGTCGCGGGCTTCGATCAGCTGCTCAAGGGATTTCCGGACGCCACCGACGTCGAGCAGGTGCCGAGCCTGCGCGGCCGCCTGGTCAAGCTCAAGGGCGTGCCGGTCGAGCAAGCGGAGGTGGCGCCCGAGGCGCGATGGGCGGTGCGCAGCGAGCGCGGGCTCACCTATGCGCCGGCAGTGCCCGCGGGCTCGCACGTCGTCGAGGGCAGCTGGTGGCCCGCGGATTATCAGGGGCCGCCGCTGGTCTCCTTCGATGCCGACCTCGCCCGCGGCATGGGCCTCAAACTCGGCGACACCCTCACGGTCAATGTGCTCGGGCGCGAGGTCACCGCGACCATCGCCAATCTGCGCGCGATCGACTGGATCTCGCTCCGGATCAACTACGCGCTGGTGTTCTCGCCCGGCACCTTCGCGGGCGCGCCCGAGACCTTCATCGCGACTGCGCGCGTGCCGCCCGCGCGCGAGGCAGCCTTGCAGAAGGCCGTCACCGATCGCTTCGCCAATATATCCGCGATACCCGTCAAGGACGCGCTGCAAGCGGTGAGCCAGATGGTGGCGCAGGTCGCCGTGGCGCTCCAGGTCACCGCGGCGATCGCGCTCGCCGCCGCCGGGCTGGTGCTCGCGGGCGCGCTCGCAGCCTCGCGCCGGCGTCGCCTCTACGAGGCGGTGGTGCTCAAGGTGCTGGGCGCCACCCGCGGGGATTTGGTGCGCGCCTTCCTGCTGGAATATGGGCTCCTGGGGCTGCTGGCGGCGGCGGTGGCGAGCCTCCTCGGGACCCTCGCCGCCTACCTCGTGCTGACCCAGGTGATGCGGACGGAGTGGGTGTTCCTGCCGGGCGCCGTGGCGCTCTCTGCGGGCGTGGCGCTGGCGCTCACCCTGGTGCTGGGCTATGTCGGCACCTGGAGGGCCTTGGGTGCCTCGCCCGCAACCTACCTCCGGAACGACTAGATTTGGCGTCCGTCATTGAAAGTTCGCGGCTTTGTGCCAATATCCCGCCGAGGAAGCCCACCGACCCCTGGGGGTCAGACAGAGAGGATATCAATGGCTTACGACTGGCAGAACCGCACGACGGCGCGCCCCGGCGCCTGGGCGGAGGTCGATACCGGCCTGCGCCAGTACATGCTGCGCGTCTACAACTACATGGGCGCGGGCCTCGCGCTCACCGGCGTCGTCGCCTACGTGGCGGCGGCCTCGGGCTTCTACCAGGCGATCTATCGCACGCCGCTCATGTGGCTTGTCATGCTGGCACCGTTGGGCATGGTGTTCTTCCTGAGCTTCCGCATTCAGAAGATGAGCCTGGGCACCGCGCAGATGAGCTTCTGGGCCTATGCCGGATTGGTGGGCCTGTCGCTCGGCGGCATCTTCCTGGTCTACACGGGCGTCAGCATCGCCTCGACGTTCTTGATCACGGCGACGATGTTCCTGGCCACCAGCCTCTATGGCTACACGACGAGCCGCGACCTCACCGGCATGGGCTCTTTCATGTTCATGGGGCTGATCGGCATCATCATTGCCGGCTTGGTCAACATGTTCCTGCACTCGACGGGACTGCAGTTCGCGATCTCCGCGATCGGCGTCATCGTGTTCACCGGCCTCACCGCCTATGACACGCAGAGCATCAAGGAGATGTATTTCGCGGGCGACGACGAGGTGATCGCGGGCAAGAAGGCGATCATGGGCGCGCTCAGGCTCTATCTCGACTTCCTCAACCTGTTCCTGATGATGCTGCAGTTCATGGGCCAGCGCCGCGACTGAGGCGCGCCACCCTGCGAGACCCATCCCGCCCGCGAGGCAGCTCCTCGCGGGCGGTTTTCTTTTGCGGTGCAGTAACCCGTATTTGTGTACGGCGCCGCGCCAAGAATGCTCCTTAACGCACACGGCGGGTCCTCTTCGATCTCCTATGGTTGAATGGACATTAGGGGAGGACTGCGATGCGCCTCGTTGCGCTCGATTCGTTGCGCGGGCTCTGCGCCCTCATGGTCGCGCTGCTGCACATCAACTCCATCAGCCACATCTCCGAATCGACCTTCGTGCGCCAGAGCTGGCTGTTCGTGGATTTCTTCTTCGTGCTCAGCGGCTTCGTCATCGCCCACAGCTACATCGACAAGATCGAGAGCCCGGCCTCGCTCCTCGAGTTCGTGATCCGGCGGTTCGGCCGGGTCTGGCCGCTGCACGCGGCGATCCTGCTGCTGTTCGTCCTCTCCGAATGCCTGAAGCTCGGCCTCAGCCACGTCGGCGGCTTCCCGATCCATGAGCCGGCCTTCACGGGGCGCTACACGCTCGACGCTCTCGGCGCGAACCTGCTCCTGGTCCACGCCCTCGGGTTCTACGACCTCGAGACCTGGAACGGGCCGAGTTGGAGCATCAGCGTCGAGTTCTGGACATATCTGGTCTTTGCCGCGGGCTGCCTGCTCGCGCGCCGGCGGATCGTCTCCCTCTCGCTGGGGCTGATCGCGCTCAGCATCCTCGTGATCTGCCTGTGGTCTCCGGCTTATCTTGGAACCGGCGTCGACCTCGGCATCGCGCGCTGCCTCTACGGGTTCTTCGTGGGCGTGCTGGTCGCCCTGGCGTTTCGAGCGCTGTCGCGGCGCGGGTTCGCGCTGCCGGTGCCGACCGCGCTGGAAGCGAGCTGCGTCACGCTGGTGGCCCTGTTCCTGCTGGGCTGCGACGCCAGCGACGCGCTCACCCTGCTCGGGCCCGTCCTGTTCGCGAGCGTCGTGCTCGTCTTCGCCTTCCAGTCCGGAGGGCTCTCCGGGCTGCTGCTCAGGCGACGGTTCACCTGGCTCGGCGAGCGCTCCTACGCCATCTACATGGTGCATGCCCTGCTGCTCGAGATCATGAACCGAGGGCTCCTGGTCGCGGGCAGCCTCACCCACACCCAAACAGTGACGTGGATGCCGATCCCCGGAGGCGTCACCGGCATGGTGTTCATCCACGACCACTTCACGACGGATCTCTTCGTCCTGCTCTATGTCGCCGCCGTGCTCGTCTCAGCCGACCTCGCGCACCGCGCCGTGGAGCAACCGGGCCGCCGCTTCTTCAACCGCCTCGCCAAGGCCTATCGCCAGTGGCAGTCGACCGCGCCAGCGGGCGCGGCCCTCGGGCGAGACGCCGAGCCGGCGGGGTAGCTCAGGACGCGAGCGCGCCCTCCCACGGCCACGGTGGGTGAGCCATCGCTGACTACTTCCCCTCTCTCCGCACCGCCCATTTCACCGTCGCGCCCTGCGTGCCGACGTGGCCCTGGAGCACGACTTGCTGGGTCTTTCGGATCTCGCCGGTGCCGAGGTAGACGCTTTCGGCGAGGCTCAGCACGGCGCCTTGGGCGCGCAGGCGCCAGCCGACGCCGCTGGGGAGCCGCAGGAGCGCGGCGCTGCCGTCTTGCGTGAGCGAGGCTTGCACCTGCGGGTGCAGGTGGAAGCGGATGGCGAAGCTCTGGCCGGGCTTGCCGCTGAGCCGATCCTCGCCGCGGAGGTCCTCGCCGTCCTGGGCGAGGAAGAGCTGGCGGCCGTGGGTGAGGCCGAACTCCGGCTTGTAGCCGTCATGGCTCGCGGAGATCCATTGGCTGCCGTCCTGCTCGGCGCGCTCGCGGGTGATGGCGCGGGGGTGCCGGAGGATGCGGCCCTCGGTATCGAGCTCGGAGCTCGGCGTGTCCGCCACGATCAGGGTCGAGTGCGCGGCCGTGGTGCGGAGTGCCGCGTGCCAGGCCGCCTTGGGTCCGCGATAGGCGCCGCAGTTGACGATCAGCCGCTCGCGACCGTGGCTCATCTCGAAGGAGAGCGTGCCTGCATGCGGCTCGGCACCCCAGCGCTCGGAGGCGGGCGTGCCGCAATCGACGATTACGACGGACTTGCCCGCGGCGAGCCGCTCGAAGCCGGACATCGGCGCGCTCGCGGGCGCGCGGCCCTTCGCCTCCGAGCGCGCGAGCACCAGGTCGATCTGGGCGGGCTCCTGCTCCTGGCTGTCGTTGAAGAGCGCGAGCCGCCCGTCGCCGTGGCGGAAGAAGCGCAGCATGGGTGCCGCGCGGTCGATGGCACCCGCGAGCGGCTGCGGGACCTCGATGCGCGCCGCACGCAGCGCCGCGCGCGCGTCGATCAGGTGCCGGAGCGCCGTCAGCTGCGCCGCGGGGCTCCGCGCGCGATGGCCGCCGTCGGGCAGGATCTGCGCCGTCGCCTCGGCCTCCAGCAGCGCCAGCACCGCATCGAGCTCGCGGTCTTTCGCCGCGAGCGCGAGCTCGGCCGCGAGCAGCCCCTTGAGCGCCGCGAGCCGGCCGAGCCCCATCGCCTCCCAGCCGGCGCTCGGGCGGAGATGGCGCACCTGCCGGCCGAGGCTGCGCAGGAACGCGCGGCGGAGTGCGCCGTCGCCCGCCTCCGGCGCCACGAGCTCCGCGTAGGCGATCCAGGCATAAAGCCGCTCGCCCATGACGTCGGCGCGCCAGACCAGGGGGTGCCAGCGGTCGTGCCGCTCGAGCCAGGTGCGCAGCAGCGCGCGCGCCGTCTCCGTGGCGGCTTCGCTGGCGACCGCGGCGAGATCGCCGAGCCAGGCGAAGCCGTGCAGCTCCGCTTGAAACTCGGCGCCCGCAAGGCCGGTGTCCCAGGGCGGCTCGGCGCCGGCGACGGTCTCGCCCGCGAAGCGATAGCTGCCCTCGACGATCGCCTGGCCGCGGCGGGGATCGCCGGGCCAGCGCTGGTCGAGGCCGAGTACCAGATCCTTGGGCGGCCGGCCCCAGAGGTGCACGCGGTGCGCGGGTGTCCGGCAATAGGCCGCCCACAGCCGATACCGCAGCCGCCGATCCCCCGTTGCAACGGCCATCTTCTCAGGCGGAGCGAGACAGAGGAGGTTTTAGCGCGGAGCACTCCGAGGATGCGCGGAGGGCGCAGCGAAAACGAGAAACAAGGTTCACCACAGAGACGGTGAGGCAGTGAGGAATAGAAGTTTCGGGCGCGTCGCGCCCATCCCTTCTTCTCGCTGCCTCACCGCCTCTGTGGTGATCTTCGGTTCCCCGGCGTCCTCCGCGCATCCTCCGCGTCCTCTGCGCTAAAGATCTTGTTTCCTATTTGCCGGCGCGCAGCCGGCGCATGTTCTCGGCGTAGCGGGGCGGGCCGCCGCTGAAGGTCGCGGTGCCCGCCACCAGCACGTCGGCGCCGGCGGCGATGGCGGCGCGCGCGGTCTCGGGATTGATGCCGCCGTCGACCTCAAGATCGATGATGCGGCCGGTGTAGTCGATGCGCTTCCTGAGCGCGCGGATCTTGTCGAGCTGGCTCGAGAGGAAGCTTTGTCCGCCGAAGCCGGGATTGACCGTCATCACCAGGATCAGATCGATCTGGTCGAGCACGAAATCGATGGCGTCGGGGGGCGTGGCGGGATTGAGCGCCACGCCCGCGCGCTTGCCCGCGTGCTTGATCGCCTGCAGCGTGCGATGGAGATGCGGTCCCGCCTCGGGATGCACGGTCATGATGTCGGCGCCCGCCATGGCGAAATCGTCGATGAAGGGATCGACCGGCGAGATCATCAGATGCACGTCGAGCGGCAGCGTCGTATAGGGCCGGATCGCCTTCACCACCACCGGGCCGATGGTGAGGTTCGGCACGAAATGCGCATCCATCACGTCGACGTGGACATAGTCGGCACCGGCCTCGGTGACCGCGCGCACTTCCTCGCCCAGCTGCGCGAAGTCCGCCGACAGAATCGATGGCGCGATGCGAATCGGCTGCTGCATGGTGATTTCAGTAACAAGGATCGCGGCGGGGGGCAATCATTGAGCGCTCCATGCAGTCCCTCTCCGCCCCCGAGGGGCGGAAGAGGATAGGTGAGGTGGGGGAGCCTCGCTGTCCAGGGCGTGCCGCGGCGCGACCCACCTCATCCTAATCCTTCTCCGCCCTGAAGGGCGGAGAAGGACTCACTCCGCGCGCACGAGCCTCGTGGCGTAGAAGCCGTCGAGGCCCTCGGTGCCGGCCAGATGGCAGGGGAAGGTGCGGAGGTCGCCGTCCTCGCTGAGGCATTCCTGGAGGCCGCCGATCTCCTCGGCGGCGATCGGACGGCGGCGCATCGGGGCGCCGCGGACGAGGAGCCGCTCGACCTGCATCGGGCCCTCCTCGGGCTCGAGCGAGCAGGTGCAGTAGACGAGGGTACCGCCGGGCGCCAGCATGGCGACGGCGGCGTCGAGCAAGCGCTCCTGCACGGCCGCGAGCCGATGCACGTCGTCCATGCTCTTGAGATGCGGGACGTCGGGATGCCGGCGGATGGCACCGGTGGCGGTGCAGGGCGCATCCAGCAGCACATACTGCGCGGGCTCGCTCGGCTTCCAGCTGCCGGCGTCGGCGGTGACGCACTCGGCCTCGAGATGGAGGCGCACCAGGTTGTTCTTGAGCCGCTGCAGCCGGCGCGGCGAGCGGTCGATCGCGATGACATTGGCGCCGGCGGCGGCGAGCTGCGCGGTCTTGCCGCCGGGCGCGGCACAGAGGTCGATCACGCGCTTGCCCGCGATCGGCCCGAAGAGCGCGGCGGGGATCGCGGCGGCCGCGTCCTGCACCCACCAGGCGCCTTCCTGATAGCCCGGGAGGGCCATGATGGCGCCGCCACTTCCGCGCCGAAGCGTGCCGGTGGGCAGGATCGTCGCCTCGAGCGCCGCCGCCCATTTCTGGCGATCGCCGCGCACGGAGATATCGAGCGGCGCCTCCTTCAAATGCGCGGTTGCGATGTCGCGCGCGGTGGTCTCGCCATAGGCCTGGCTCCAGGCCTGCCAGAGCCAATCGGGCGTGTTGAGCCGCGCCGCATCGTGCTGGGCGGCGAGGCCCGGCCCTTCCAGGCTTAAGCGGCGGAGCACCGCGTTGACCAGGCCTTTGTACGTCAGGAAGCCGCGGGCGCCCGCGAGGTCGACGGTGGTCGCGACCGCTGCATGCGGCGGTGTGCGCAGGAACAGAAGCTGCGCGATGCCGAGGCGGAGCATGTCGTGCACGGGGGCGGCGCGCGGCGGCAGCGGCGAGTTGAGGCAATGCGCGATCAGCGCATCGATCTGGCCAAGCCGGCGCAGCACGGTCGCAACCAGCAGGCGCGCAAACGCACGGTCGCGCGGCGCCAGCGTGCTGATGTTGGGGCTGTCCTCGATGGCGTCGTCCAGCGGGCGCCTGCGCCGCAGCACCGCGCCGACAAGATCCACGGCGACCGCGCGCGCAGAGGGAAGGTCCATCACTGTCGGAGCCGGTACAACCACCGCACAGATCCAATGTTCCGGCGGCCGCGCGACCCCCGTGCGGCCGCAATTTCCACTCCCCCGACAAATCAAACTGGCACCCTGAGGTGCGCGCTTCAAGCCTATTCGCTCCGAGGGGCTTGGCATTCTCGCGTGGGGCTGGTCCTATAGGGGCATGCCCAAAACTCGTTCAGTGCCCAAACCCGCGGCAAAATCTGGGGAATCGGCACCCCCGCCGGCCAAGCCCGGCGAGCAATCGCCTCAAAAGCCAGTTGAAATCGGCGGCCCTGCCGGACCCGAGCCCACGCGGTACGGCGACTGGGAGCACAACGGCCGCTGCACGGATTTTTGAGCCGCCGCGCGCCGGCTCCCGTCGCCTTCACGTACGGCACCGCGCACTCTCCGCGCCATCGGTGTGCGCTGACCGATCGTATTCGTCGCGCCGGTGCACACACTCGCGCGGGCGCTTGATCGACCTATGCGCGGGCCCTATCGTCCAGCCGAATTTCACGCTCGGGATTTCGCATGGCCGACGACGCGCTCCGCCCGGTGAGGCGGGCCCTGATTTCCGTGGATGACAAGACCGGCCTCATACCGTTCGCGCGGTCGCTGGCGGCGCGCGGGATCGTAGTGATCTCGACCGGCGGCACGGCGCGCGCGTTGAGCGATGCCGGACTCTCCGTCATCGAGGTCGCGAGCGTCACCGGATTTCCGGAAATGCTGGACGGGCGGGTCAAGACGCTGCACCCCGCGATCCACGGCGGCCTGTTGGCGCGGCGCGACCGGGCGGATCACCTGGCGGCGATCCGGCAGCACGGCATCGAGCCGATCGATCTTCTTGTGAGCAACCTCTATCCCTTTGCCGCGACCGTCGCGCGCGGCGCCGGCTTCGAGGAGTGCGTGGAGAACATCGACATCGGCGGGCCCGCGATGATCCGCGCCGCCGCCAAGAATTTCGAGGCCGTCGCCGTGGTGACCGATCCCGGGGAGTACGAGACCGTGCTGACCGAGCTCGCGGCGCATGACGGCGCCACCTCGCTGACGCTGCGGCGCCGGCTGATGGCGCTCGCTTATGCGCGCACCGCCGCCTATGACGCCGCCATCGCGGAATGGCTGGGCGCGCGCTCGGGCGAGACCTTCCCGGAGACGCTCGGCGTCGCCGCGCGCTTGAAGCAGCGCCTGCGCTACGGCGAGAACCCGCATCAGCAAGCGGCGTTCTACGTCGGTGGCGCGCCGCGGCCGGGCGTCGCCACCGCCGAGCAGATCCAGGGCAAGGAGCTCTCCTACAACAACCTCAACGACACCGATGCCGCCTTCGAGCTGGTGGCGGAGTTCGATGCCCCCGCCGTCGCCATCATCAAGCACGCCAACCCCTGCGGCGTCGCCGTGGGCGCGGACCTCGCGGAGGCCTATGGCAAGGCGCTCGCCTGCGACCCCGTCAGCGCTTACGGCGGCATCGTCGCGGTCAATCGGCCATTGGATGGCGCCGCCGCGGAGCTGATCGGAAAACTCTTCGCGGAGGTGGTGATCGCGCCCGAGATCGACGCGGCCGCGCGCGCGGCGCTCGAGCGGAAAGCGGCGCTGCGGGTGCTGCGCACCGGCGGCATGCCCGATCCCGCGGCTGCGGGTGTCACATTGCGCTCGCTCGCGGGCGGCTACCTGTTGCAGACCCGGGACGCCGGCCGCGTCGCCATCTCGGACCTCAAGACCGTGACCCGCCGCGCGCCCAGAGCCCGCGAGCTCGAGGATCTGCTGTTCGCGTTCCGCGTCGCCAAACACGTGACGTCGAACGCCATCGTCTACGCCAAGGCGGGCGCCACCGTGGGGATCGGCGCGGGCCAGATGAGCCGGGTCGACAGCGCGCGCATCGCCGCCTGGAAAGCTGCGGAATCCGGCAAGGCCGCGGGTCTCGCCGAGAGCCCCGCCAAGGGCTCGGTGGTCGCCTCCGACGCGTTCTTCCCCTTCGCCGACGGGCTACTGGCCGCCGTCGAGGCGGGCGCCACCGCCGTCATCCAGCCCGGCGGCTCGATCCGCGACGCCGAGGTGATCGCCGCCGCCGATCAGGCCGGGATCGCGATGATGTTCACGCGGATGCGGCACTTCCGGCATTAGCTGTAAGCTCTAAGCCGTAAGCTATGAGTAAGGCTTCGCAACGGCCGACGCTTACGGCTTACGGCTTACACGCACCGCCCGCCGTCGACCTCCAAGGCGACGCCGGTAATGAACTCGGCCTCGTCGGAGGCGAGGTAGAGGGCGGCGTTGGCCATGTCGCGGGGCGTCGAGAGGCGGCCGAGCGGGATCGTCGCGATGAATTTCTTGCGGTTCTCGGGCGTGTCTCCGCCCATGAAGCTCGCGAGCAGCGGCGTGTCGCCGGCGACCGGGCAGAGCGCGTTGACGCGGATCTTGTCGGGCGCCAGCTCCACCGCCATCGCCTTGGTGAGGGTGATCGCAGCACCCTTGGAGCCGTTGTACCAGACCAGGCCCGGCCGCGGCCGGAGCCCCGCGGTCGAGGCCGTGTTGATGATGCAGCCGCCGCCCTGGCGGCGGAAAACCGGCACCGTGTGGAGCGCCGAGAGATAGATCGACTTCACGTTGACCGCGAAGACCCGGTCGAAGAGCGCCTCGCTCACCTCCAGCATGGGCCCGTTGACATGTGTGATGCCGGCGTTGTTGACCACGATATCGAGCCGGCCGTAGCGGTCGAGCGTCGCCTTGACGAGGCGTGCCACGTCCGCGTTGACGGCGACGTCGGCGTGGACGAAGAGCGCGCTCCCCTGTCCCTGCGCCGTCTCGATCTCGCCGGAGACGCGCTCGCCGCCACGCTCGTCGATGTCGTTGACCACCACCCGCGCGCCTTCCTCGGCGAAGCGCTTGGCGATGCCTTCGCCGAAGCCGGAGCCGCCGCCGGTGACGATCGCCACCTTGCCTGCGAGCCTCATGGATGCGTCCTCCCCATCGATTTTGCGTGACTCTGTCACGCGCGCGGGGAGTCCGCCAGCCGCTGGAGCATTTTCCACCGAAGTGGACACCGGTTCGGCGCAGAAAATGCGACCAAACCTAGAATCTAGACCAGGAGCTAGACCAGGATGTTGAGGATCTGTCCGCGCGGGATGGCGGTGCCGCTCGCCGCCTGCTGGGCCAGCGTTTGGCTCGCTTCGGCCACCTGATTGGCGGCCTGCCGCTCGGTCGCGGCGGTCTTGACCGAGCTCAGCGCGGCTAGGCTGCGCGCCTGCAGCAGGGTCAGCGCGGCGGCGGTCAGGTTCAGCGGGGTGACGGAATTGCTCATAAGGCGGTGGGGGATCCTACTACCGAAAGGTGAAATGCGCGTAAATTAATTGCGTGGGGCGTCCAAGGGTCCGGATAAGTACGGAATCCCAATAGCTTCGGAGGACCCTCGGCGGAGCGCGCAATTAGCGATAATTCCGCTTCCAATGGGTGAGGGAGTGGGCGATTCTATCACCCAATATGCGGGGGACCCCCCGGAAGCGGGCGGAGGTCCACCAGCCATTAGGCGGAGAGAGGGTTATGGATCGGACCAACGAGGGGATTGAGGTCAAAGTCGCGCAGCAGACGGCGGAGATCCGCCGCGCCGCGCCGGAGGTACCGCAGGACAGCGTGGTGGCGCTGGTGGACCAGAGCCGGTTGCGCCGCGAATGCCTGAAGCTCGCGCTCACCGAGCACGAGCCCGCCTGGCGCATCCTCGACCTCGGCTCCGCCGAGGACGTGCTGCGGCTCGCCGAGGGCGGCCAGAAATTCGATCTGCTGCTGCTGGGCGCCGCGACCGCGGAGCTCGTCGACCTCGCGCAAGTGGAGATGCTGCATCAAGCGCTGCCCGAGACGCCGATCGTGGTGGTGGCGGAGAACGACAATCCGCACCGCGCGCGGCTCATCCTCAACGCGGGGACCCGCGGCTTCCTGCCGGCTTCCTTGAGCCTCAAGGTTCTCTTGGGCGCGCTCGACCTGGTGCTGGCGGGCGGCGTCTACGTGCCCTCCTCGCTGATCGATGCCGGGCCGCCGCGCACCAGCACCGGGCAGACGCCCAAGCGGCAGAACGAGCCTTGGTCCGAGCTCACGCGGCGCCAGCGCGACGTGCTCGCGCTCATCGCGCAGGGCAAGTCGAACAAGCTCATCGCCGACGCGCTCACGATGTCGGAGAGCACGGTCAAGGCGCATGTGAAACAGATCATCAAGCGCCTCCACGTCGCCAACCGCACCCAGGCGGCGCTGCTCGCCACCGGAAGCCTCGCCCCGCAACCCGCGCCCCGCCCCGAGGCCGAGAAGCCCAGCGTGGTGGTGGCGAAGTAAGCGCTGCTCGCTCCTGACTGCTAGAGAAATCCCTCTCCGCCCCAGTGGGGCGGAGAGGATGGGAGAGGTGGGGCCGCCACCATCTCTGCGCTCGCCAGCGGAGTGCGCCACGACGACCCACCTCACCTAACCTCTCCCCCCGCAAGCGGGCGGAGAGGGATTGCCATCGAGCCGATGGCTGACAGCCGGTATTCGGCGGCTTAAGCTTGCGGCCAACAGCTCAAAGCGATGTCCCGGGAGCGAACGCCCATGTCGAACACGACCCTGTTTCCCGTGCCCCCGTCCGTTGCGCGCAATGCCTGGGTCGACGAGGCCGGGTATTTCCGGATGTACGAGGCCTCGCTCGCCGATCCCGAGAAATTCTGGCGCGAGCAGGCCAAGCGCCTCCATTGGATGAAGCCCTTCACCAAGGTGAAGGACACCAGCTTCAGCGGCGACGTGCACATCCGCTGGTTCGAGGACGGCGTGTTGAACGCGTCGCAGAATTGCATCGACCGGCACCTCGCCACGCGCGCCGACCAGACCGCGATCCTCTGGGAGGGCGACAGCCCCAGCGAGCAGCGCCACGTCTCCTATGCGGAGCTGCACGAGAACGTCTGCTGGCTTGCGAACGTGCTCAAAAAGCACGGCGTCAAGAAGGGCGACCGCGTCACCATCTATATGCCGATGATCCCCGAGGCCGCCTTTGCCATGCTGGCCTGCGCGCGGATCGGCGCCATTCATTCCGTGGTGTTCGGCGGCTTCTCGCCCGAGAGCCTGATCGGGCGCATCCAGGACTGCAAATCGACCGTGCTGATCACCGCGGATGAGGGTCTTCGCGGCGGCCGCAAGGTGCCCTTGAAGGCAAACGCCGACGCGGCGCTGAAGCAGTGCCCGGAGGTCAAGACCGCGATCGTGGTGCGCCGCACCGGCGGCAGCGTCGAATGGCGCGAGGGGCGCGACCACTGGTACCACGAGGAGCTGAGCGCGGTTTCCAAGGACTGCGCGCCCGAGCCCATGAGCGCGGAGGATCCGCTCTTCATCCTCTACACCTCCGGCTCGACCG
>DATMMM010000032.1:0-8700 GCA_035569735.1 Allostellaceae bacterium
ACCCTCTGCTGCGCCGCGGACTGGACCAGGATCCTTTCGCCCAGGCTCTGGTTCCGCCCTCGATCAATCTGCCGCCCGACTACGATCCACTCAGCCCGGAGCCTGGCGGGGCGCCGTTCGCCGGCCCCACCCAACCCGACCATTCGCCTCATCTCGAGGACGCCTTCCACCACACCCTGCCGCATTCCCTGTTGCCCGATGATTGGGACCACGAACCAGCGTCTCAGCCGCCAGCCGCGGCGCTGCGACCCGCAGGACCACCCGCGGCGTCGCTCTTAGCGGACCTGTCAGCGCCGGCACCGACACCGGCACCCGTTCCGGCCCCACCGACCGCGCCAGCCGCGGCGATCCCGAATGACGACCTCCTCGAAGCTTTTCTGCGCGGAACGGGGATTCCCGATGCGCGCCCCACCGATCCCGTCGCCGTCATGGAGGCGCTCGGCGCGGCGTTTCGCGCACTTGTCTGCGGCCTCCGCATGACTCTGATCGCCCGCTCTGCGATCAAGGGCGAGTTCCGCATAGAGCGGACGATGATCCGTAGCCGCGGCAACAATCCACTGAAATTCTCCGCGGATGACGATGACGCAATGCTCGCGTTGCTCGGCGCCGGCAGGCGCATGGAGATGGGCGCTGCCGATGCAGTGGCCGACGCGCTGCGCGATATGCGCCTCCATGAGATCGCGACGATTGCCGCGATGCGGTCGGCGGTGCGCGCAATGATCTCGCGGTTCGACCCGGTCAAGCTCCGGCTTGCCGCCGAGCAGGGCGGCCTGAACCTCGTACCGGTGCAGCGCAAAGCCCGCGCCTGGGATGCGTTCGAGGCGCTCTTTACCCAGACGAGCCACGCGCTCGCCGATGATTTCGACAGCGTCTTTGGGAGGGCCTTTGCGCGCGCTTACGAGCAGACTTTGAACGAAACCCGCGACAGGGACACCGACCGATGATCACGCGCCGCGTTCTCCTCGGCGCCGTCGCTGTGCTCGCAACGAGCTGCTCCTCGCCGCCGCCCCCGGCGGTACTGACCCTCAACGTCATCGGCGGCGCCGATCAGAACCCCGGTCCGTCCGGGCCCGCCCCGGTCGCCGTTCGCCTCTTCCAGCTGAACGACCCGGCGAAGTTCGAACGCTCCGATGTCTTTGCGCTGACCGAGCGCGAGCAGCAAACGCTGGGCTCGGAGAGCCAGGGCTCAGAGGAGTTCGTGTTGCGCCCGGGCGAGACCCGCATGGTAACCCGCGAGCTCAAGAAGGGCGTGCAGTTCGTCGGTATCGCCGTGCTGTTCCGCGACATCGACCAATCGCATTGGCGCGCAGTGTCGCCGGTCGCCGCAAGCGGCCCATCGAAGCTGACGCTGAAGATTAGCGGCCTCACGGCCACACTCACCTGACGCCGGGTCGAACGCCGGTTTTCGCGAGGCAGCGGTACGGGAGAAGGGCAGGCGGCGATGACATGGACGAACCGGGTCGTCTGGCAGGAAGGCATGTTTCTGCGCGCCCAGCATTTCCAGCAGCAGGATCGCTGGCTCGAGATGCTGGTACGGACCCGGGCCGCGGCGCTTCGTCCGCATTCATGGGGCGTCATCGAGATGAGCATCGATCGCGACCTGCTGTCGACCGGGCGCTTCGCGCTGAGCTCGGCGGTCGGCGTGTTCGAAGATGGCACGCCGTTCGCGATCCCGGGCGAGACCGATCATCCGCCGCCGCTCGACCTGCCAGACAGCACGCGCAATGCCGTCGTCTATCTCGCCGCCCCAATCCGCCAGCCCGGCGCGGTCGAGATCACGATGAACGGCAGCGAAGGCCGTTACGCGCTGCGTGAGTTCGAAGCCTATGACACACACTCCGCCTCACCCCAGCCGGCGCCGTTGCTGATCGCGCGCCTGCGGCTGCGCTACATGCTGGAGACCGAGGAGCGTGCCGGCTATCTCTGCATCGGCCTAGCTCGTGTGACCGAGGTTGCGGCCGACCGGCGGGCTACCCTCGACGAGCGCTGGATTCCTCCCGCTCTGGTCTGTTCGGCTGCTCTCCCTCTCTCCGGACTGGTTACCGAGTTTTCCGGGATGCTCAACCAGCGCGGCGAGGCGCTCGCGGCGAGGCTCACCGCGCCCGGCTCCCGCGGCGTTGCCGAGGTCGCCGATTTCCTGCTGCTGCAGTCGGTCAATCGCTGGCAGAAGCTGCTCGCCCACTGGGCCGATGCCGGCAATATCCATCCCGAGGATCTTTATTCGGCCTTTGTTCAAATGGCGGGTGAGTTGGCCACCTTCACCGAGGTCACGCGCCGCCCAAACGCCTACCCCGCCTACCGGCACGATGATCTGCAGCGCAGCTTCGCGCCGGTAGTCGCTGATCTGCGGCGCTCGCTGTCGGCAGTTCTCGAGCAGAACGCGATCGCGATCCCGTTGCAGGAACGGCGCCACGGCGTGCGCGTCGGCTCGATTGTCGATCGCTCGATTCTGCGCGGGGCGAGCTTTGTACTGAGCGTGCAGGCCGATATGCCGACCGAGCAGCTTCAGCGCCTGTTCCCGAGCCAGGTGAAGATCGGCGCCGTCGAGCACATCCGCGAGCTCGTCAATGTTCTGCTCCCCGGTATCGCCGTGCGCCCGCTGCCTGTCGCGCCGCGGCAAATCCCGTTCTACGCGGGCGCGAGCTACTTCGAGCTGGACCGCAACAGCCCGCACTGGCAGCAGATGCAGGCCTCGGGCGGATTTGCCATTTTCGTGGCAGGGGAGTTCCCCAACTTGCGCATGGAGCTCTGGGCGATCCGCGGCTAGCGCGCGGCAATCGGGGGCGGTATGAGCGACAACCCCTTCTCGGAACCCGAAAGGACCGAGCGGACGGTCATCCGGCCGGTGCCGGGCGGCCAGCGGGCTCCTCCTCGGCCAAGCGGGACGCCCACGACGGACGCATCGCGCCCCGCCACTCCCGCAGGCGACGGCGCCGAGACTATCGCGATCGGCGTAAATCCGCTCATCGCCGCGGCGGGGCCGTTGCTGCAATTGCTCGCCCGGCTGCACAACACATCAAACCAGCCCGACCCGGGCGATCTGCTTGAGCGCTCGGTCCGCGCGATGCGCAGCTTCGAGCAGCGCGTGCGGGAGCTTGGGCTGCCAATCGAGCTGCTGCGCCCAGCGCATTATGCGCTCTGCGCCAGCCTGGACGACGTGGTGCTGAACACGCCCTGGGGCAGTACCGGGACCTGGGCCGCGCGCTCGCTTGTCTCAAGCTTTCATCAAGAGGTGCGCAGCGGCGAGCGTTTCTTCGACTTGCTCGGTCAGATGCGCCAGAACCCCGGCAAGTTCCTGCCGATTATTGAGCTGATGTATCTCTGCATGTCGCTCGGCTTCCAGGGCCAATATCGCCTCTCGCCGCGGGGCCCCGCCGAGCTCGACCGGCTGCGCGAAGAGACTTATGCGGTTATCGTGCGCCAGCGTCAGGCGGCCGAGCCCGATCTTTCGCCGCATTGGAAGGGCGTTATGGCCCCGTACCGCGCAATGCGCGCCACGGTACCGGTTTGGGTCGTCGCCAGCGCCGCGCTCGCCCTCATCGCCGCCCTGTTCGTCTGGTTTTCGCTGAGTATCAACGCTGCATCCGACGAACTATTCGCCCGCATGCTGGACGTGCCACCCACGCATATGCCGCAGCTTGCCCGCGTCGCTCCGATTGAGCCGCTACCGCCGCCCATCCCCCTCGCGGTCGACCCGCTGTGCGCGTTTCTCCAGCCCGAGGTCGACCAAGGGCTCGTCACCGTGCTGTGCGCACCGCCCTCACCAATTGTACGCGTCCGCAACCGCGGCATGTTCGCTCCGGGCAGTGCTATCGTCGAGCCCCGCTTGGTCCCGCTGCTCGACCGTATCGGCCAAGCGCTCAAGGCGGAGCAAGGGAATGTGCAGGTGATCGGCTATACCGACAATCAGCCGATCCATAACGTGCAGTTCCCCTCCAATTTTCAGCTCTCCGTGGCGCGCGCGGAGGCTGCTAAGAACATCCTCGGCAACACCGTCGGCAACGCCGCGCGACTAGCCGCCGAGGGCCGTGGCGAATCCGATCCCATTGCCAGCAACGCGACTCTCGAAGGCCGGGAGCAGAACCGGCGGATCGAGGTCGTGTTGCATCGCCCGAACGCACGCCCGTGACCGCGCTGCGCGCTTTCTTGGTCTCGCGCTGGTTCGTAACCTTTATTGGCACGGCGCTGCTGGCGCTCCTCATCTGGTTTTTCGGGCCGTTTTTGCCGGTCCTCGAAGACTGGAACATTCGGCTCGCCATCGTCGTCGCGATGTTGGCGCTGTGGGCTGGACTCAACCTCGTGCTCACCATTCGCCGCGCCCATCGCGAGGCGGCACTCGCCAAAGGGGTGACGGAGGCGCCGCCCGATCCCGCCAGCGTCGCCTCGGCCGAAGAAGCGGCCGCGCTACAGGAGAAGCTGACGACGGCGCTTGCACTGCTCAAGAGAGCGCGCGGCACTGCCGGCTATCTCTATGAGCAACCCTGGTACGCGATCATCGGCCCGCCCGGCGCTGGCAAGACGACGGCTCTTGTCAATGCCGGATTGCGGTTCCCACTCGCCGCCGAGATGGGCCAGGGTGCGCTTGCCGGTGTCGGCGGGACGCGGTTGTGCGACTGGTGGTTCACCGAGGACGCGGTGCTGATCGACACGGCGGGCCGCTATACCACCCAGGATTCTGACGCGGTGGTCGACCGTGCCGGTTGGATAGCCTTTCTCGATCTGCTCAAGCGCACGCGCCAGCGCCAGCCGCTCAATGGTGTGATCGTCGCCATCGCGCTCAGCGAAATCGGTGCCGCGACCCGCGAGGAGCGGCTCGCCCATGCGCGGGCCGTCCGGCGTCGTGTCAAGGAGCTCGAGGAGAGGTTGGCGGTTCGCTTGCCCGTCTATGCCGTCTTCACCAAGGCCGACCTCGTCGCCGGCTTCAGCGAGTTCTTCGACGACCTCGACCGCGAGAAACGCGCTCAGGTCTGGGGCGCCACCCTGCCGCTTGCAGGAGCGGAAGGGGGAACCGTCGGCGGGTTTGCACCGGAGTTCGGTGCCCTGATCGAACGCCTGAACACTCGCCTGTTCGATCGGCTGCAGGCCGAGCGCAGCCCCCAGCGGCGGGCTCTGATCGCGGGCTTTCCAGCCCAGGTCGCGAGCCTTGAATCGCCGCTTGCCGAATTTCTCCGGGAGGCCTTCGGCGGGTCCCGCCTCGACCCGGCGCCGACGCTCCGCGGCTTTTATTTCACCTCCGGCACTCAGGAGGGCACCCCGTTCGACCGGCTGACCGGCGTCCTCGCCCGCACTTTCGGCATCGATCAGCGTCGTGCCCCAATCCTGCATCCGGCCGAAGGCCGCAGCTATTTTTTGGCCCGCCTCGTCAAGGAGGTGATCTTTGGCGAGGCAATGCTGGTTTCGGAAAAGCCCGGGGCCGCCCGTCAGCGCCTGTTGTGGCGGAGCGGCGGGTTTGCGCTGCCCGCACTTGCCCTGCTCCTCGCCATCGGCTTGCTGTGGCACAGCGACAGCGACAATCGGCGGGACATCGTTGAGATGAATACCGCGCTCGCGGCTTACACGAAGACCGCCGCCGGGCTGCCGCTCGACCCGGTTGCGGACGCCGACCTCCCTCGCATTCTTCCACTGCTTGACCAGGCGCGCGCGCTGCCGCACGGCTACGATCGCGGCAAGGATGACGGGTTTTCGTGGATCCAGTTTGGCCTGTCGCAGCGTGGCAAACTGGTTGCGGGCGCACGCGCCGTCTACCGCCATGCGCTGGAACGGGTGCTGCTTCCCCGTCTGATCTGGCGGCTGGAGGAGCAGATGCGCGGGGCCATCGACCGGCCGGACTATCTCTATGAAGCCGCCCGCGTGTATCTGATGCTCGGTGCGGCCGGTCCGCTCGATCACGACCTTCTGCGCACCTGGATGGCGCTCGATTGGCAAGCCACCTATCCCGGTGCGGTCATGGCGCCCGTGCGGGAGGATCTCACTCGCCACCTAAATGCCCTTTTCGCTAATCGGTTGCCGGAGATCCCGCTCGACGGCGCGCTCCTCGCGGCAGCGCGGACGACCTTCACTCGTGTTCCGCTCGCCCGGCGCGTCTACTCGCGCATCGCCTCCTCCGGCGCAGCACAAGCGGTTCCGCCTTGGCGTCCTGCCGATGCCCTGGGCGCGGCCGGCGTCCGCGTTTTCATGCGCGCTTCCGGCAAGCCGCTGACCGACGGCATCCCAGGTTTTTACACGATCGACGGCTTTTACAAGGTGTTGCTGCCGGCGCTCGGCGACGCCACAAAGCAGGTGGCAAGCGAAAGCTGGGTACTCGGCAGCCGCTTCGAGCTCGCCCCGCACAGCCCCGAGGCGCAACGGCTCGGGGAAGAGGTGATCGAGCTCTACGAGGCCGAATACATCAAGCGTTGGGACGCTATGCTAAAGGACCTCAGTCTCGTACCGCTGCGCACGCTGGAGCAGGCGGCTCAGGATCTGTACATACTCGGCTCGCCGCAATCGCCGATCCGCGAGCTCCTCGTCTCGATTGCTCGCCAGCTCACGCTGTCGCAGCCGCCGCCCGCGCCGCCTACCGAAGCGGCGAAATCCGCCGCCGAAGGGATCGCGAAACAACTCGCACCCGACGCCGCGGCACGGCTCAAGCCCTTGCTCGGCACGCCAAGCACCGGGCCGCCACCCGAACCGCCCGGGAAAAAGATCGACGACCGCTATCGGGTGCTCCGCGACTTCGTCGGGACCGGGCCCGGCGCGCCAATCGACCAGGCGCTCAAGGTCATCGACGGCCTGCATCATCAACTCGCCACGCACGCCACACCAGCGCCTGCTGGCCCCATCGGAGGGGACGCCGTGCAGCTGCTGCGGGAGGAGGCGGGGAACGATCCGCCTCCGGTCGCCCGCTGGCTGGAGGCGATGGCGGTAAGCGGCAATGCGCTGATCAGCGGACGGACGCGCCAGCAGGCGGCAGAAGCCTGGAATGCCCCAGGCAGTGGGGCCGCCTCGCTGTGCCAGAAGGCCGTGAATGGCCGTTACCCGTTTGTCCCGGGCGCGCCTATCGACATCCCGATGGACGACTTCGCTAGGCTGTTCTCTCCTGGCGGACTGATCGACGGCTTCTTCAACACTCAGCTGCGGCCTTACGTCGACACGAGCGGAGACGGCAGCTGGAAGCCTCATCCGGTCGACGGCGTGCCGGCGCCCGTGGCGCCGGCCGACCTCGCACAATTCCAGAAAGCCGGTGTGATCCGCGAACTGTTCTTCGCTGCCGGCAACACTCCGGCTGTGCGCTTCGACATCACACCGGTTGACCTCGATGCCGCGGCGACGCAAGTCACCCTCGATATCGGCGGCACGACGGTGATCTACGCTCACGGCCCGCAACGCGCGACACAGATCACCTGGCCCGGTCAGGCCGCCACGAGCAGTGTCAGGTTGGTATTTGATCCACCACCCTCTACCGGCACCAGAGTCTTTCAGGCCTCCGGTGCCTGGGCCTTGTTCCGTCTCTTCGAGCAAGGCACCCTGAAGCGTTCGGAATGGGCCGATCGCTATGAGCTTACTTTCGCCACCGGCGACCGGCGCGCGCGCTTCGAGATCCGTGCCGGGTCGGTGATCAATCCCTTTATGCCCGGGTTGCTGGCGGGATTTCAGTGCCCAAAATTCTAACCGGCCCCGCACCCACCGAGGTCTTGCGGGATGCAGCAATCGGCTTTCACGGCAAGATCCCGGCGCGCGGCGACTTCGTCCAAGCGGGACTGCCGCGGGCATTCACCGATCCCTGGGATGGCTGGATGCAACGGATGGTCGCGGCAAGCCACGCGGTCCTCGGTGAGGCTTGGCTGCCGGCCTGGCTCGAGATGGCCGTCTGGCGCTTTGCTCTGTCATCCGGTATCTGCGGACCCGGTGCGGTGATCGGCCTATGGATGCCGAGCGTCGATCGCGTCGGCCGCTATTTCCCGCTCACCCTGGCGGCCGTCGCGCGTGATGGGGATGTCTTCAGATTGCTGCGCGAGGGCGGCGGCTTCCTGGCTGCCGCCGAACATGCCGGCCGCGAGGCGCTGGAGAACGACCTGCCGCCGAACGCGCTCGCCGCGCGACTGGTTGCCGCGATGAGACTACCGCCAACCAATGCAGGAGCCGATCCCCTACTCTGCCCGGCGGATGGCGGGTTATGGTGGACCGAAGGCGCGCCGCTCGTACCGGCCGGGGCATTTGCGAGGCGAGGTTTACCGGATGAAAACACATTTGTCGGCATGCTCGTGTCATGCGCTTCCGCACTGCCGGCGTTCTCCCCCGACCGGCCTTCGTGACTTACGTGCCGATCGCGCACAGCGCCGTGGCTGACTGGCGGTTCCGCTCGTCGGCGGTGACCCATGCGGGCGCGGTGCGGGCGCACAACGAGGACAGCTATGTCGACCGCCCCGATCTCGGCCTCTGGGCGGTCGCCGACGGTGCCGGAGGGCATCAGGCGGGCGATATCGCCTCGCGGATTATCACGGACGCGCTGCAGGCGCTTCCGCCGGAGCTTGGCGCCACCGCGCTGTTGGCCGAGGTCCGCCAACGCCTGGCCCACGCGCACAACGTACTGTTGGCGGAGGCCGCGCGGCGCGGCGGGCATGCGATACTCGCCTCGACCGTCGTGGTGCTGCTGGCGCGGGACGACTACTTTGCCTGTCTGTGGGCCGGCGATTCGCGGGCCTACCTGCTGCGCGGCGG
>DATMMM010000033.1:0-4796 GCA_035569735.1 Allostellaceae bacterium
GGTAGACCTGCTCCGAGACCTCCTCGAGCATCAGCACGTGCCCCGCCAGATCCGGCTGCCAGGGCGTGCCGATGAGGTGGCTCAGCACGGTGATGTTGAAGGCCGCCGTCGGCGCCGAAGCCGAGACCGCCGGCTCGAGCGCGCTGGGTGCGCGCTCGACCAGGAAGCGGAGCGCGCGCTCGACCGCGGCCTCGCCGCCCTCTCGCCGCAAATCGGCGGGCATCGGACCGTGCGCGAGGCCTTCGAATCCGCGGGTGTAGAGCGCCGCCAGGAGCGCCCCCGCGTCGCTGTAGCCGAGATAGGTCTTGCCGGCGGCAGCCGGCGTCAATCCCGCGAGCACGCGCTCGCTGAGCCGGCCGGAGCCGTAGCCGCCGCGCGCAAACCAGAGCGCGTCGATGCTCTCGTCATTGGCAACGTCGAGAAAGGCCCGCGCGCGGGTCTCGTCGTCGCCGGCGAAATGACCGGCGGATAGAAAACAGTGCGGGTGAAAACGTAGCTCCAGAGCGCGACCGGGATAGAGGTCCCGAGCGAGTGCCACCGTCTTCTCGGCGAGCCCAGGGTCGAGTCGCGAGGCGGGGGCGACAATCCCAATGACCATCCGGCCCCTGCGCATGCCGCGATTTCCTTGTGGCGCCACCCCGGCAATTGTACCGTCGAGCCATGGCGCGCGACACGGCTTATTTCTTCTGCGGCATCGGGGGGAGCGGGATGCTCCCGCTGGCACTCATCCTGCAGGCCAAGGGACACGCCGTCTCCGGCTCCGACCGCGCGCTCGACCAGGGGCGGACCGGGCAGAAATTCGATTTCCTGCGGGCGCGCGGCATGCCGCTCTTTCCGCAAGACGGCAGCGGGGTCACGCGTCCGGATCTCATCGTCGTGACCTCGGCCGCAATCGAGGACACGGTGCCCGATGTGCAGGCGGCGCATCGCATCGGCGCACGCACCATGACGCGCGCGGCGCTGCTGGCGGAGATGTTCAATGCGGCGACGCTCGGCATCGGCGTCGCCGGCACCTCCGGCAAGTCCACCACCACCGGCATGCTCGGCTGGATCCTGCATCGGACGGGACGGCAGCCCACCATTATGAACGGCGCGGTGATGAAGAACTTCATCACGCCCGACGTGCCGTTCGCGAGCGCCGTGGTGGGGAGCGGCTCGGTCTTCCTGAGCGAAGTCGACGAGAGTGACGGCTCCATCGTGCAATACCGCCCGCGCATCGCCGTGCTCAACAATATCTCCGCCGACCACAAACCGCTCCCCGAGCTCAAGGTGCTGTTTCGCGACTTCGTGGCGAAGTCGCAGACCGCGGTGCTCAACCTCGACAACGCCGACACCGCCGCGCTCGCCCAGGACCTGCCCGCGGGCAGGATCGTCTCGTACAGTCTCGCCGATGCGCAGTCGCATCTGCTCGGTGCCGATCTCGCGCCCGCGCCCGACGGCATCTCGTTCCGGGCGATTGAGCGAGGCGGCGGCCAGGGTGCACCCGTCCGGCTCCGCGTGCCCGGCCGCCACAACGTCGCCAACGCGCTGGCGGCGCTCGCGGCCGCGCGCGCCGCGGGCGTCGGCCTTGCCGAGGCGGCGGATGCGCTCCAGGACTTCACGGGCATTCGCCGGCGGCTCGAGGTGGTTGGCGGCGCGAACGGCGTCACGGTGATCGACGATTTCGCGCACAATCCCGACAAGATCGCGGCGGCGCTCGCGACGCTGCACGATTTTCCCGGCCGGCTGCTGGTCTTGTTCCAGCCCCATGGCTACGGCCCGCTGCGCCAGATGAAGGACGCCTTCATCGAGGAATTCGCGCGCGATCTCAATCCCGGCGACGTGCTGGTGATGCCCGATCCCGTCTATTTCGGCGGCACCACCGATCGCGGCGTGAGTAGCCGCGACGTGATCGCCGCCGTCCAGGCCCGCGGCCGCGAGGCCTATTTTTTCGCGGACCGGGCCGCCTGCGGTGGGAAGCTCGTCGAGCTCGCGCGGCCCGGCGACCGCATCGTGATCATGGGCGCGCGCGACGACACGCTGTCGCAATTCGCCGGCGATCTCCTCACGAGGCTCCCGGCCTCGCCGGCACTCGCGCGGGCGAAATAGACGCGAGAGCATCGTTAACCCTACCTCTTTCGATCAGCCGTGCGCGCTGCTCGAGCACACCGGCGTAGGCGAGCAGCGCCGAGGCCACAGAATCTTCAATGGTTTGCCGGGCGAGCCGAACGCACTGCTCAGCCTTCTCGCGCATGTGTTTGGCCGTCTTCATTGCAGGGTCTCACATCCGTTGATCTGTTTTATTACGACGATCTCGTCGACTCCGCGTTGACCCGGGTCAATCTCTCCGTTTAGGCTGCGCCGCGGCTTGCAGGGGAGCCGAAGCGAATGCTTGTGAAGAAGGTCTATGTGAACGACATGCTCATCGGCGAGGCGTCGACCTGGGCCGAGGTCTATCGGCTCTTGGGAGTCGAGGGCGTCTCTTTCATGGGCAAGCCCGGCGCAGCCGAGGGCCCGACCGCTTTCTATCTGAGCGGCGCCATCGCCCGGCGTCTCGAGCATCGCATACGCGCGATCGACGAGACCGCCTGAGCCAAGGCGTCAAGGCGAGGCCAGGAGCTCCCGCCGCCGTCGCCGAAGCGTCCGGAATTCCGCCGACGTGACGACCAATCCACTCAGCAGGATGAGCCCCGCGCCGACGAAGACCGCGCGGTCGGGTATGTCGCCCCAAATCGCCAAGCCCAGCAGGAACGCCCAGACCAGCGAGGAGAAGCTGATCGGCGCCACCACGGTGGCAGGCGCTAGGCGGATGGCCTCGGTCGACATGAACTGGCCACCCATGCCGAAGCAGCCGACCAGCAGCATCAAGGCGAGCTGCGACCAGCTCGGCGCCCGCCAGAGCCAGGGCATCAGCGCGCCGCAAAGGACGAGGATGGTCAAGTTGGAGACGAACATCACGACCGCGGTCGAGGCCGCGGCCACGACCTGGCGGATCAGGATCGCCGTATAGGCCCAGAGCGCCGCCGCCGCGAGCGCCAGCAGGACCGGCACCGGCTGATGCAAATGGGTCGGGCGGACGGCGACGATGACGCCCGCGAAGCCGATGCCGACGCTGGCCCAGCGCGACCACGGCACGTGCTCCCTGAGAATGAGCGGCGCCAGCGCCGCCACCAGCAGGGGCGAGGAGAAATAGATCGTGACCAGCTCGGCGAGCTGGAGATAGCGCGCGGCCGTGTAATAGAAGGCCCAGGCGATCACGATGACGACCGAGCGCAGCAGCAGCTTGAAGCGCATGGGCGAGACCAGCGCCCGCGGCGCCAGTCCGGGCCCGAAGAAGCACAGGCAGAACGGCACCACGACGAGGCTGCGCATCAACAGGATCTGCGGCGCGGAGAAGTCTGCGGCCAGGCACTTGATGGTGGCATCCTGGAGCGAGAACAGGAAATAGCCCGCGACGGAAAAACCAATGCCCCGGATGACCGAGAGCTCGGTGACGGGTTTCGGCAGTGTCGTCACAGCACTGGAAGCTGCAGCATTAGCGCGGCTCACCTCACCCCCTTCAGCACGCGCTCGGAGCGCGCACGCGCAGCCGCCAACGCCGCCAAGCTCGTCGCAGGCATCTTAGCGAAGGTGGGCCCTGATAAAAACCGGCCCGGCTGGTTGCATCTCGTGCCCGACCACATCACGATCCTGCATCAACCAAGGGGGAGGCCTCCCATGCCCGCCATTCGCATCGACAGAAGCCGGCCGCTCGCGGCGGAGCCGCGAACCGGGCACAACCGCTACCATCCCGATATCGAGCCGGCGCTCGAGGTCGGCACCGGCGAGGAGGTCGTGCTGGAATGCCGCGACGCGCTCGACGGCCAGATCTCGCCTCGCACCACGGTGGCCGACCTGGCGAGCGTGAACGCCGGCGCGGTGCACCCCTTGACCGGGCCGGTCTACGTCAAGGGCGCCGAGCCCGGCGACATGCTGGAGATCGAGTTCCTCGACATCGTGGCCGAGCGCACCGCCTTCAGCGCGATCATCCCGGGTCTTGGCTTCCTGCGCGACGTCATGACCGAGCCTTTCCTGGTGCATTGGAGCCTTCGCGACGGCTGGGCGACCTCCGAGCAGATCCCGGGCGTGCGGATTCCCGGCGCCCCCTTCATGGGCGTCTCGGCCGTGGCGCCCTCGGCCGCCAAGCTCGCGGAATGGACCGCCCGCGAGCAGAGGGTGATCGACAGAGGCGGCATGGCCCTGCCGCCCGACCCCGCGGGCGCGGTGCCGGCCTCTGGACCCTGCGCGCTCCACGGCTTGCGCACCTTGCCGCCGCGGGAAAACGGCGGCAATTTCGACGTGAAGCAGCTGACCAAGGGCGCCAAGCTCATGCTGCCCGTGTTCAAGGCGGGCGCGCTGTTCTCGACCGGCGACGGGCATTTCGCGCAAGGCGACGGCGAGGTCTGCGTCACCGCCGTCGAGATGGGCGCCACCGCCGTGGTGCGCTTCAAGGTGCACAAGGGGCTCGCAACCCGGAGAAAATTCAGCGCGCCGGTGTTCTCGCGCACCACCTACTTTGCCGATCCGCGCTACGCCGCGCCCGAGCGCTTTCTCGGCGTCATGGGGATGCCGATCAATGCCGCCGGCGAGATCGAGGCCGAGAACCTGACGCTCGCCTGCCGCAACGCCGTTCTCAACATGATGGAGCTGCTGCAGGAGCGCGGCTTCAACCAGCAGCAGGCCTACGTGATCTGCAGCGTCGCAGTTGACCTGCGCATTTCCAACGTGGTCGATGTGCCGAACTATGTGGTCTCGGCGTTGCTGCCGGAGGCGATCTT
>DATMMM010000034.1:0-12272 GCA_035569735.1 Allostellaceae bacterium
GCGGCGATGCGCACCGCGGCTTGGATGGCCTCGGTGGTTAGCCCGGCCTTGCGCAGCTCGCGCTCATGCGCGTCGATGCAGGTGCCGCAGCCGTTGATCGCGGACACCGCCAGCGACCAGAGCTCGAAATCCGGCTTCGCGACGCCGGGCCTGCCGATCACGTTCATCCGCAGCTTCGCCGGCAAGGTGCGATAGTCGGGCGAGCTCGCCAAGTGGGTGAAGCGATAGTAGATATTGTTCATCGCCATGATCGCCGCCGCGGCCTTGGCGGCCTCCAGCGCTTCCCGAGCCAGCCGCGGCGCGAACTCCGCCAGGATCGCATCGGTCACCTCGGGATTGCGTGACGCCAGCGCGGACACCACGAACGTGCCGGCGCGCTGCTGCTCGGTCAGCGTGGGTTCCGCCGCCAGGCTGGACAGATTGAGTCTTAGGTCCTTGGCGTAGTCCGGCAAGCGAGCCTTTAGGGTCTCGAGCGACATCGGGAATTCCTTTTGAACAGGCGCCAGTTGAACAGGCGGCCGGGCCGGGCGCCGAGCCGCCATCGCAGTCAGGCGGCCTTGAGGACTTCGTCACCCTTCTGCCAGTTGCAAGGGCAGAGCTCGTCGGTCTGCAAGGCGTCGAGCACGCGCAGGACCTCCTGCGGGTTTCGGCCGACGCTGAGGTCGTTCACGGATACGAAGCGGATGATGCCCTCGGGATCGACGATGAACGTGGCGCGCAGTGCCACGCCCTCGGCCTGATCTAGGATGCCGAGCGAGCTGCTGAGCTCGCGCCGGATGTCCGACAGCATCGGGAATGGCAGCGCCTTCAGATCGGCGTGGTTCTGGCGCCACGCGAGGTGAACGTACTCGCTGTCGATGCTGACGCCGTAAATGACGGCGTCGCGGTCGGAGAACTCGTGATTGAGCTTGCCGAAAGCGGCGATCTCGGTTGGACAGACGAAAGTGAAGTCCATGGGCCAGAAGAACACGATCTGCCACTTGCCGGGGTCGGACGAGCCGCCGCTCACCTCGGCAAAGGCGGTTTTGGGGTCGCTCGATACGACTGCCTTGAGATTGAAATCGGGAAAGCGGTTGCCAACGGTCAACATCATCAAAGCTCCTGGGGATTGCGTTTGGGGGCACCCGCATTCGGGCGCACGCGGGAGATAGGTACACTCTTGTGTGATCGGTCAAATGACTTATATAGTTCATACTGATCGGAATAATCGATGGCATCCCTACCCACTCTTCGCCAGCTCCGCCACCTCGTTGCCTTGGCGGATCACGGGCATTTCGGCCGTGCCGCGGCCTCGGCCGCCGTCACCCAATCCACGTTGAGCGCCAGCATCAAGGAGCTCGAGGCCCTGCTGGAGGCGGCGCTGGTCGACCGCACCCGGCGACAGGTGGTGCTGACGCCGCTCGGCCGCCAGACCGTGGAGCGGGCGCGGCGTATCCTGGCAGACACGGAGGCCTTGGCCCTCGCCGCCCGCGCCGAGCGCGAGCCGCTCACCGGCACGCTGCGCATGGGCGTGATCCCCACGATCGGACCCTATCTGCTGCCGGCGGTATTGCCGGGGCTGCGCCGCAGCTATCGGGGGTTGCAGCTCTACCTCATCGAGGACCTGACGCCGCGCTTGCTGGAACAGCTCCATGTGGGCCAGCTCGATATGGTGCTGCTGGCGCTGCCCTACGACTGCGGCAACGTGGAAAGCGCTCCGCTGTTCGACGACCGCTTCCTCCTGGCGCTGCCGCCCGACCACCCGCTGGCAAAAGAGCGGCGGATCGATCCCGAGCGGCTGCGCTCGGAAGAGGTGCTGCTGCTGCGGGACGGGCATTGCCTGCGCGAGCACGCGCTCTCTCTGTGCAATCTGACCGACCGTCGCCGCACCGAAGCTTTCGAGGCGACGAGCCTGGCGACCCTGGTGCAGATGGTCGACAATGGGCTCGGCATCACGCCGCTGCCCGAGCTCGCGGTCGACGCCGGCCTCTTGCGCGGTACCAGCCTGGTGACGCGCCCCCTCGCCTCCGAGGAGCCTGGCCGCGAGATCGCGCTGGTCTGGCGCCGCGGCACCGGCCGGCGCGAGGAGTTCCTCCTGCTCGCCAAAGAACTTGCAGAGCGGGCCAAGAAAGTGCGGCGCGAGCGGCCGCAGCGGCGCGCCTGATAGAAGCGTCCCAGGCTGGCGCTGCTCGTGGCGGCCTTGCTATGCTCGGCTTCCTCCTTCCTCCCTGAGATCCCGCATGGCCCCCGCTCCGCTTCCCACTGCCCGTCCCACCGAGATCGGCCTCTCGGAGGATGGGCTCCGGCGGCTTTCGGCCGCCTTCAGCCGCGAGATCGACAGCGAGCGATTGCCGGGCGTCGTCGCGTTGATTGGGCGGCGGGGCCGTCTGGGCTTTGTTGAGAGCCTGGGCGCGCGTGACCCGAAGAGCGGGGCACTGATGGCGGCGAATGCCATCTTCCGCATCTACTCCATGACGAAGCCGATCGTCTCCGTGGCCGCCATGATGCTGGTCGAGGAAGGCCAGCTGCTGGTCGGCGATCCACTCTCCAAATACCTGCCGGCTTTCGCCGCGCCCAAGGTGGCCGTCGAGTCCGGCGGCGCCGTTGATCTCGTGCCGGCGACGCGGGAGATCACGATCCAGGACCTGCTGCGTCACACCTCCGGCCTCATCTACGAGTTCCGCGGCGACAGCACCGTCCACAAGCGGTACAGGGAGGCAAAGGTATCTCGGCCCGACCAGACCAGTGCCGACCACGCAGCGACCCTGGCGAGACTCCCCCTCGCTCATCAACCGGGAACGCGCTGGGAATACGGGCGCTCGACGGATGTGCTCGGGCGGGTCCTCGAGGTGATCACGGGCAAGCCGCTGGGCGAGATCCTGGCGGAGCGCATCTTCGGGCCGGTGGGCATGGTGGATACCGGCTTCCACGTGCCCGCCTCACAACTGCATCGGGTGGCCGAGCCCTTCGAGAAGGATCCCGATACCGGCGAAGCCGTGAGTCTGCTCGATGTCCGCGAGCCCCCGATGTTTCAGTCCGGCGGCGGCGGATTGGTCTCGACGGCCGAGGATTGCGCGCGGTTCGTGCTGATGCTCCAGGGCGGCGGCGCGCTCGGCGGTGTCCGCCTGCTGGGCCGCAAGACCGTGGCGTTCATGACCGCCGATCATCTGGGCTCGATCCCCGGCGTCGAGGTCATGACCGGGCCAGGCTTTGGTTTTGGCCTCGGATTTGCCGTGCGGCTCGCCGATGGTCTCAGCACCTCGCCCGGCTCAGTCGGACAGTATTATTGGGGCGGAATCGCCGGCACTGTGTCCTGGGTCGATCCCCGGGAGGAGCTGATCGCGGTCCTGATGACCCAGGCGCCCGGCCGGCGCGAGTACTACCGCGCCCTATTCCGGAACCTGGTCTATGCGTCTCTTGCGGATTGAGCGCGATAAACCGCACCCGCTTTCGCGAAAGACATGCTGATCCCCGGGTTTTCCGAGCTCGCCGTCGCGCTGACGCTCGCCTCGGTGCAGGCCCCCGTGCCTTATCATAATTCCCGCTATGGCTTCGCGCTCAGCGCGCCGCGAGGCCATACGCTTTGCGTCGACGGGCCGCCTGCGCCCGATCGGGGCGCGTTCTTGCTGCTATCGGCGCCGGGCGCTTGCCCGGGCGTGGTCCCGTTCGACGCGCTTTATATCTCGGTCTCAGCCTCCTACAACGCGCTCGAGGACAAGACTCTGAAGGAGACAGCGGACAAGCGATGCCCCAGGAACTCCGCGCGTGAGGTTGACTCGAAGGATCTGCATTTCGCCGGCACGCCCACCGCTACCTGCCGATATAACGACCGCCAAGGTCACGTGCGGATCGACGTATTCGCGCTTCGCAAGGAGCGCAAGGACAAGCGGCTCGGCCACGCTCCCGACGACTGGATCCTGTTCGAGGCTTCGTTGGTCACCGCTCCGCAGCGCCTGCAGCAGGACCTCGAGGCTTTCAAGGCGATGCTGGCGGGAGTCCGCTTCTCACCGGCGCCCTGACGATCAGCGCCAGTCGTCGATGATATAGAGGTCCGGCCGAAGCGTGCCGGGATTGTCCGCCCGGTGCATGGCGACCCCAACGACGCCCGCCCGGAAGCCGCGCGAGACCATGAGCCGATAGGCGTCTCGCCGCCCCGTATTGATGCCCGCGATTATCCGCTGCACGCCGCGCTCGGCTGCGAGCGCCTCGATGCCGTCGAGCAAGCGCTCGAACTCGGTCGCCGCCCCGGGGCGCACGGCGGCGAACTTCACGAAGAGAGCGCCGTCCCCCGCCTCGGTACCCGCGCCGACATGGCAGAGTGCCACGCCCGCAAGCCCGCGGGAGTCATCGAGCAGGATCGTCTCGCCCAGGTGTTGCGCCTCGATCGCCTGAACCTCGCGAGCAAGATCGAGACCGGGAAAGCTCGCATCGGTGAGGTCGCGGCTGAGATCGAGGACGGCGGCCCGCTCGGCAGCGGGCAGCACCGAGAAGCAGCTTACCGCCCGGCGCGGCACGGCGCTTCCCACCGGCTTGCTCATCACTGGCGTCAGGAACATCGGAACGAATCCGAAGCTCTCGTAGAGCCGTAGGTGCGTCGGGCTCCCCGGATGGGTGAAGAGCGAGACCAACGCGGGCTTGCGCTGATCGGCGGCATCGAGGATCGCCGCGGTCAGCAGCCGGGCCACGCCCTGGCCCCAACAGCTTGGGTCGACGCTCAGGGGCCCGAGGATGAATTGGCTGCCCCAATCCATGCCAATGACGCTGCCGAGCAGCCGACCCCCGCGCTCCGCCACGAAGGCCGTGCCGGGATCGGTCGCAAGCCGCGTCTCGATCGTGCGGACATCGAGCCGAAACCGGGTCGGGTCCGGCGCCCCGAGGAACGTGCCGAAGGCCACCCGAAAGATGCGTGTCGCTTCGGCGAGATCGCCCGCCGTCATCGGGCGGACGACGACGTCCTCGGTCATCAGAGGCCGCGGCTCACCGCCGCGCCACCAAGAGCTTCTTGATCTCGGCGATCGCCTTGGCGGGGTTGAGGTTCTTGGGGCAGGTCTTGGTGCAGTTCATGATGGTGTGGCAGCGGTAGAGCCGGAACGGATCCTCGAGCGCGTCGAGGCGCTCGCCGGTCATCTCGTCGCGGCTGTCGGCGATCCAGCGATAGGCCTGCAGCAGGATCGCGGGACCCAGGTAGCGGTCGCTGTTCCACCAATAGCTGGGACACGAGGTCGTGCAGCAGAAGCACAGGATGCACTCCCAGAGCCCATCGAGCTTCTCGCGCTCGGCGACGGACTGCAGGCGCTCGCGGTCGGGCGCCGGCGACTCTGCCTCCAGCCAAGGCTTGATCGAATGATATTGCGCCGTGACGTGGGTGAGATCCGGCACCAGGTCCTTCACCACCGCCATGTGCGGCAGCGGATAAATGCGGACGTCGCCTTTGACGTCGCTGATGAATTTCAAGCAGGCGAGCGTATTCGTGCCGTCGATGTTCATGGCGCAGGAGCCGCACACGCCCTCGCGACAAGAACGGCGGAAGGTCAGCGTCGAATCCAACTCATTCTTGATCTTGATGAGAGCGTCCAGGACCATCGGGCCGCAGCCGTCGAGATCCACTTCGAAGCTATCGAGCCGGGGGTTGTGTCCGTCGTCGGGGTTCCAGCGATAGACCTTGAAGCTCCTGACGCGCTTCGCGTCCGTGGGCGCTCTCACGGTCTTGCCGACACCGACCCTGGAGTTCGCCGGCAGCGTGAATTCCACCATCGCTGATCCCTTAGTAGACGCGCGCCTTGGGCGGGAAGGTCTGGACTTCGTTCGAGAGCGTATTGAGGTGGACCGGCCGGTAGCCCAGGCGAACCTTGCCGGCATCGAGCCAGCAGACCGTATGCTTGAGCCAGTTCTTGTCGTCGCGCTCGGGGAAATCCTCGCGCGCGTGCGCGCCGCGCGTTTCCGTGCGGTTGCGGGCGCAATGCATGGTGGCCACCGCCTGCGCCAGCAGGTTCTCGAGCTCCAACGCCTCCACGAGATCGGTATTCCAGATCATAGAGCGGTCGGCAATTGCGAGGTCCTGCATGGAGACCGCGACGTCGTCGATCCGGTGCACACCCTGGTCGAGGCTCGCGGAGCGGAAGATGCCGCAGTCGCTCTGCATGGTCCGCTGCATGGCAAGCCGCATCTCGCTGGTCTTGACCCGTCCCTTGGCGGTGCGCACGCGGTCGAGGCGAGCGACGGCGGTCTCGCCCGTATCCTTGCCGAGCGGCTTGTGCAGCGCGCCGGGACGCACGACCTCAGCCGCGCGGTGCGCCGCGGCGCGGCCGAACACCACGAGATCGAGCAGCGAGTTGGTGCCGAGCCGGTTGGCGCCGTGCACCGAGACGCAGGCGGCCTCGCCGATCGCCATCAGCCCCGGCACGACCCGCTCGGGATCCTCGGCTGTCGGGTTGAGCGCCTCGCCGTGATAATTGGTGGGAATGCCGCCCATCGCGTAATGCGCCGTCGGCAGCACCGGGATCGGCTCGCGCGTGACGTCGACGCCCGAGAAGACTCGCGCGGTCTCGGAGATGCCCGGCAGCCGCTCATGCAGCACCTTGGGATCGAGGTGCTCGAGGTGGAGCAGGATGTGGTCCTTCTGCGGACCGCAGCCGCGGCCCTCGCGGATCTCGATGGTCATGGCGCGGCTCACCACGTCGCGCGAGGCCAGGTCCTTGGCGTGCGGGGCGTAGCGCTCCATGAAGCGCTCGCCTTCGGAGTTGGTGAGGTAGCCGCCCTCGCCGCGCGCGCCCTCGGTGATGAGGCAGCCCGCGCCGTAGATGCCGGTCGGATGGAACTGGAAGAATTCCATGTCCTGCAGCGCCAGGCCCGCGCGCAGCACCATGGCATTGCCGTCGCCGGTGCAGGTATGCGCCTGAGTGGTCGAGAAGAAGGCGCGGCCATAGCCGCCGGTCGCCAGCACCACCATGTGGGCGCGGAAGCGGTGCAGGCGGCCGGTCTCGAGCTCCCAGGCCAGGACGCCGCGGCAGGCGCCTTCCTCGTCCATGATGAGGTCGAGGGCGAAATACTCGACGAAGAACTCCGCGTTGTGCTTCAGGCTCTGCTGATAGAGCGTGTGCAGCATCGCGTGGCCCGTGCGGTCGGCGGCGGCGCAGGCGCGCTTCGCCATGCCACCCTCGCCATAGTCCATGGTGTGCCCGCCGAACGGCCGCTGGTAGATCTTGCCGTCCTCGGTACGCGAGAACGGCACGCCCATATGCTCGAGCTCGATCACCGCGGGGATCGCGTTGCGGCACATGTACTCGATCGCATCCTGGTCGCCGAGCCAGTCGGAGCCCTTGACCGTGTCGTACATGTGCCAGCGCCAATCATCGACGCCCATGTTGCCAAGCGCCGCGCTGATGCCGCCCTGCGCCGCCACCGTGTGGCTGCGGGTCGGAAATACCTTGGAGATGCAGGCCGTCTTGAGGCCCGCGTGAGTCATGCCGAGCGTGGCTCTGAGGCCCGAGCCGCCGGCGCCGACGACGACAACGTCGTAGGTGTGATCGATGATGGGGTAGGCTTCGGCCATCGGATCAGCTCCCGAGGGCGACGCGCAGGATGGCGAAGAGTGCCGCCGCGCCGAGCGCCCAGCTGGCGAGGCGGACGAGGAGCAGGCTCGCGACTCTCGCGGCCTCGTGATGCACGTAGTCCTCGATCACGACCTGCACACCCAAGGCCATGTGAACGAAGGTCGCGATCACCAGGAGGATCATGGCGACGGCGGCGAGCGGCGAGCGCAGCCATGCGACGGCTGTCCCGTAATCGGCACCGAGATGCCCGACCAGCCCTGCTACGAACCAGAGCGCCAACGGCACCAGCGCCACCGCGGTCACGCGCTGCAGCCACCAGTGCTCGACGCCTTCCTTGGCGGAACCCAGCCCGAGCGCGCGGCCGAGCGGCGAGCGAAGACGATCGGCACTCATAGCACTAGCCCGCCATCGCCGTGAGACCGACGACCCAGACGATCACGGTAAGCGCCGCGCTGGCCGCGACCACCACCCAGCCCGAGACGGTCGCCGTCTTGATCTCGAAACCGTAGCCCGCGTCCCAGCAGAGATGCCGGATGCCGTTCGCCAGATGGAAGAACAGCGAGAAGGTCCAGCCCAGCAACAGGAGCCGTCCGAACCAGGATCCCACCAAGCTCTGCGCACTCGCAAACGCCTCAGGTCCCCGCGCCAGCGCCACCAACCACCAGACCAACAGCAGCGTGCCCACGCTCAGCGCCAAGCCGGTGGCCCGATGGCTGATAGAGAGAACGGAGGTGATTTGCGGGCGGTAGATCTGAAGATGGGGCGAGAGCGGCCGCGAAGCGGACATGTGTGTGGAGGCCTCAAGGGCAATTGACGTGCGGAAAATGTACAAGCCGTGGCTTGGTGTAGCCCTTCACGTGCTTTCAAGTCAACGTTACGCGGCTCCATCGGAAATCGGCATGACCGCCATCATGATTGCTGCTGTGGAGAAAGCTGGGGATGAGCTGTGCAGCTTTCACTCCCTTATGCACAGAAATCTCGCAGCGCGCACGCACGCGTTATTGCCGCACGCGCCATGCTTTCGGAGAATGGCATCGTGGCTCGTGAGAGCGCTGCTTCGCGGCGGCAAGTGCAGAGGCCTCGGCTGGACGGCAGGGGTTCCGGTACAGGCAATCGAGAGGCGGTGCGGTGGTCGCCGGTAACACGGCGACCGGATCGGCAGATGCGGCGGCTCGGCCTCAAAACCGGATCGCCGGGCCGGACGAGCGGCTTGGCGGAGACCCGCGCCAGCGGAGAAGGTTCTCTCGGGAACTTTCCTCGCTCCGGCAGCGGATGACCCGAGCGCCAGGCCGACGGACGGATGGCTCAGACCCGGAGCCTTCATGCCGGCTGCGCGGATGTGTCCTTCCCGGACCCGCCGCCCCAGGGGAGCAATCCTCCTCGCGAAGCCCGCGGAGCCGCCTGTCGGCTCCAGAGGCGCCAGGGAGGCGGTTTCGGCCGCTGAAGCGAGATCCTTCGGGGTCTGGCCCCTGGCGCCTCGTTATTTTCGGCGCCTCCGCTCGGTTCGAGCCGCCCACAAACGGTCAGACGTTGTACTGAAATCCGTCGACGATGAAGTCCTGGCCCGTGATGAAGCAGGGCTCGGAACTCGCGAGGAACACCACGAGTTGCGCCACATCGTCGGGCTTGCCCATCCGGCGGAGCGCGATTCCCGTGCGCGCGATCTCGGCGCCCCGGCTGCGGGTGAGCGGGTTGCCGAGCTCGGTCTCGATCACGCCGGGAACGATGGCGTTGACGAGGATGCTGGGCCCGAGCTCCTTCGCGAGCGCGCGCGTCATTCCGAGGATGCCGGCTTTGGCCGAGGCGTAGGCGAAGCGGCTCACCGCCGCGGTGACGCCGCCCGAATAGGCGTTGAGCGAGGAGACAGAGGCGATGCGGCCGCCGCCCTGCTCCAGCATGATGGGCGCCACCGCCCGGATGTAGTTGAAGCAGCTCTTGAGGTTGATCGCGATCGTGCGATCGAATTCCTCCTCGGTGATCTCCAGGATACCCTTCGGCATCGCTTTGCCCGCGTCGTTCAGCAGGAAATCGATCCGCCCCAATGTGCGCTTCACCTCCGCTGCCACGTCCTGCGCGCGAGCGTGGAGTGCCACATCGGCCTCGAAGATCAGGGCCTCGCGACCCAGCGCGCGAATCTCGCCCGCCGTCCGCTCCATCTCCGGCACCAGCACGTCGACGAGTGCGATCGCATAGCCGGCTTTGGCGAGCGCGTGCGCGCAGGCACGGCCGATGCCGCGGGCGCCGCCCGTCACGATCGCGACCTTCTCGGTATTCGCCATGTCCCTCGTCTCCCGGATCGTTTCACTGACCAAGTGTAGGCCGGCGGATTCCGCCGCTTCAACCGCGAGACCGTCGAGCCTGCCGCGAAAGTGGACAGCTAACCGGCAAGCCGGTTATTAGTGCGAGACGCTGAACGGAGACTCGCTTGGACTTCTCCTTCGCCATGCTCGGGATCGCAGCCGTCGGGCTGCTGATCGGAATCGCCGTCGGCTGCGTCGGGATCGGCGGCGTGCTGATGATACCGATCCTCACCCTGGCGCTGGGCATCGACGTCAAGCACGCGATCGCCGCCGCGTTGTTGAGCTATCTGCCGAGCGGATTTGTGGCGGTAGCGCTCTATGCGCGGCGTGGCTCGGTCCCGTGGCGTGAAGCGTGGCTGCTCTGCCTCGCAGCCCTGCCCGCCGCCTACTTTGGCGCACGCGCCGCAAGCCTTGCGTCGCCGGGACTGCTCGAGACGCTGATCGGGCTGCTTCTGCTGGCCGGTGGAATTTACGCCCTGCGCGGCGCGCACCGCGTGGCCGCGCCGCCGAGCCCATTAGCGGCACCCCTGGTGCTCGGGCTCGGCGGCGGCACTGGCTTCGTCTCCGCGCTGACGGGTGCAGGCGGCGCCTTCGTTCTGCTGCCGATCTTGCTGTTGCTCGATGTGCCGGTCCTCTCGGCAATCGGACTGGGACAGGCCATCGCGATCCCCATCGCCGGTGTTGCGAGCCTCGCCAACGCGGCCGCCGGGCTCATCGATCCGATCCTGTCCGCGGTGCTGGCGGTATCGCTGGTGGTGGGCATCGCGATCGGCACGCCGATCGCTCACGCGCTGCCTCAACCGCGGTTGCGACGGCTCCTCGGCGGCATCGTGGTCCTGTCGGGTGTCGCCATGCTCGCCCGCGTCGCCGCGCGGCTCATCTAGAGAAGCCGAGCCTCGACGCGGCGGGCGCTTGCCGCCATGCTCGGGCGATGGCGATCCTCTCGATCCAGTCGGCCGTCGCCTATGGCAGCGTCGGGAATGCCGCGGCGGTGTTTCCGCTGCAGCGCCTGGGGTGCGAGGTCTGGCGCGTCGACACCGTGCTGTTCTCCAATCACACCGGCTATGGCGCCTGGCGCGGCACGGTGCTGGATCCGAAGCTGGTAGAGGAGATTCTCCACGGCATCGAGGAGCGCGGCGTGCTCGCGCGCTGCGAGGCCGTGCTCTCGGGCTATCTTGGCAGCGTCGAGCTCGGGTCCGTGGTGCTGGAGACGGTGCGGCGGGTCAGGCGTGCCAATCCGAAAGCGCTCTATTGCTGCGATCCCGTGCTCGGCGACGCCGACCGCGGCTTCTTCGCGCGGCCGGAGCTCGCGGACTTCTTCCGCGCAGAAGCCGTGCCGCTCGCGGACATCCTGACGCCCAACCGTTTCGAACTGGAGACCCTTACGAGCGAGCGCGTCGACACGCTCGCGGCCGCCCGAGCTGCCTGTGACATGCTCTTGGCGCGAGGGCCGCGCGTCATCCTGGTCACGAGTCTCGATGTCGCGGAAGTATCGCCTGGGTCGGCGGCACTGCTGGCCGCGACGAGCGAGGGCGGCTGGCTGGTGCGCACGCCCCGCCTACCCATCGTGGCCAACGGCGCCGGCGATCTCACCGCCGCGCTGTTCCTGGCGCATTTTCTGAGAAGCGGAGAGGCGGACACCGCGCTCGGCGAGACCGCCGCCGGCGTCCACGCGGTGATCGCCGAGACGGTCCGCTCAGGCGCCGCCGAGCTTGCGATCGTCACGGCGCAGGATGCGCTCGTGTCGCCGCCGACGCGATATCCGGTCGAACGCGTCTTCTGAAAAAGCGACGGGGCGAGACGCACTCGGCGTCCCGCCCCGCTGGTATCGTGCCGAGCCCTCAGGCTTGCGGCGGTGCGTCCGGGCCTTGCGAGCGCCGGCGGCGCTCGGCCAGGAACTCGTCGAACTCTGCTTTGTCCTTGGCGAAGCGCAGGCGGTTCAGGAATTCCTTGAACTCCTTCTGCTCCTCCTCGAGCCGGCGCAGGGTCTCGGTGCGGTACTCGTCGAAGGCGCGATTGCCGCTCGAGCCAGTGCGGCGATGGCCGAACCAGTGGGAGGCCCAATCCGGCCCATGGCCGTTGCCGTTCGACTGCCACCGGCCCGCGTACTCATGCTTCCAGCAACCCATGCGTCCACTCCATATGAGAAAGGCCAGGACCGCGAGGCCCACGGGCCAGTAGAGGATGAAGCCCAGGACCATCAGCGCGATCCAGGCAGGCTTTCCGAGGTCGTCCAGTCTTGCCGCAATGCCCATGGGATCTCCCCACGTGAATGTTAATTACATTTACATAGTTGGCGCCGGCGCCGGCTTTGTCAAGACCGAAGCGGCGGCTCGCGACCCCAAGGGCCTGCTGCGTCAGTCTGCTGCTCGCCGAGACTGAGGCCCTGAAGATAGGTGAGCACCGCCGCCTCCAGCAGCTCCTCCGGCGACATCGGCAG
>DATMMM010000035.1:0-5366 GCA_035569735.1 Allostellaceae bacterium
CGCTCGCTTCTGGTCGAGCCCCAGTGCCGTGTCGGCACCGGACAGCACCCAGTAACCGCCGATCTGGATCGGCGCGCCTTTTGGAATCACCAGGACGCCGATTTCGTCGGTTACGGGCCCCTTGGTCTCGGCCGCTTGCGCAACCGCAAGCCAGCTGAGGGCGGCGCATAGGGCAGCACCTCCCCGCAAAAGGAAATTCCTGTAGCTATACATGGCTTAGCCTCCTGATTGTGCGACGACCAGATGTCTGGCGTCCCTGTTTGGCTGCATTGGCCGCCGAGGCTCGATTGCCCGCCGACCCCGCTTTCGACTGCTCCTCTAATCTCGAACAGCGCTTCTGGCCCAAGGGTTGGTCATCGAGACCATTTTGCGAGCACTCAGACTGTCCCCCCGAGCCCGACCCGCTGCACGAGCCGATATAATCACGGCTGAAAACCGAGAGCAATGGCCGTGCCCGCGGAAATCCGCCCCTTGAACGGGGCCTCGGCTCAGTCGAGCTCGTGAGGACCTCCGTAATTGTGGATGTGGTAGGGCTTGGTCGCTATGCCCCGGCAAAAGGCGCCGACGATCGGCTCGAGGCGCTCCGCGACATCGCGCGCCGCGGCATGGCTCCTTCGGAGCCGCTCGGCCGCCGCTTGCGCCCGGCCATTGAGCGCGCGCCGATCGAGGGTGAGGATCTCGCCGCCGTCCACCACGAGCTTGCCGCCGACCATCACCTTATCGACCGCGGAGCCGTCCTCGGTGTGGACGAGCTGATTGATCAAATCGTTGAGCGGCGTGAAATTGATGTGCGTCGCGTCGAGAAACACCACGTCGGCGAGATAGCCGACGTCGAGCCGACCCAAGCTGCCCGCGAACCCCAATAGATGCGCGCTGCCCTCGGTCGCGGCTGCGAAGACTTCGCGGGTCGAGAGCCACGCCTCGTAATCGGGCCCGCGCACATGGGAGGCGAGCGAGGCCAGCCGCATCGCCTCGAACATGTTGAGATTGTCGGAGCAGCTGGCACCGTCGGTGCCGATGCCGAGGTGCACGCCCGCATCGAGCATCCGCCGCGCGGGCGCAATGCCCGAGCCGAGCCGCATGTTGCTGCCTGGATTGTGGGCGACCGACGCACCCCGATCGCCCATGAGCGCGATGTCGTTGCGGTCGAGCCAGACCGCGTGAGCCGCGGTGAAGTTGGGCCCGAGGATTCCGAGCCGGTCGAGGTGCCGCGTCAAGGTGACGCCATAGCGCTCGAGGCCCGAGACCGCCTGCACCTTCGATTCACCGAGATGCGTGTGATATCCCACGCCGTGCTCGCGGGCGAGGCGCGCCGCCCCCACCATGAACTCGTCGGCGCAATGCAGCGGGATGGTGGGAGCGAGCGCCGGCCGGATCCGATCGCGATCGAAGGGCCAGGCCTTGAGCGCGGCCGAGCAGGCCTCGAGATGCGCCTCGCCCGGGGCGCTCGCCATGCGCTGGACCTGCTGGCGCAGCTCGTCCGGAAGCGCCTCGGTGAGGCCGGGGATCGCTGCGTAGAAGGTGCGGTCGGCCATCATCGGCGCCACGACAGCCCGCATGCCCGCCTCCGCATAGGCGCGCCCGATCGCCTCGAGCCCTTCGAGCGAGGGTGTCGGGAAGGCCACGAAGAGGTCGTAGCAGGCGGTGCAGCCCTTGAGCAGCATCTCGACGGCGCCCACGCTGGCCGCGAGATGGATGGCATCGAGGCCGTCGAGGCGGGAGGCCCAGGGACCCGCGTTGAGCAGCAGCTCCAGCGTCCAGCGGTCGCCCACCCCCTTGCTGAGGTTCCCGTGCCCGTGCATGTGCGCATTGAGGAGCCCGGGGATCAGGATCCGATCGCCGGCATCGATCACGCGTGCACCGCCAGGATCGACGCGGCCCCAGGGCTCGATGGCGGCGATCCGGCCGCCCTCGATCAGCAGATCGGCCTCTGCCAGCTCAGCCCGGCTGTGCCGCAGGACGCGGCCGCCACGGAGGATCGTGCGCTCGCCCGGCATCGGCTCAGTATCCCCGCTCGATGTCGACCTGGTTGAGGAGCGGCTTTCCCGCCACGGCGCGCCGGAGGTTCTCCACCACGACCGGCGCCGCCGTTACCGCGCTGCCGAAGGCCGCGACATGCGGCGTCACCGTGACTTTAGGATGCGACCAGAAGGGATGCTCGGGCGGCAGCGGCTCGCGCGAGAATACGTCGAGCGTGGCCCTCGCGATCCGCCCGGACTCCAGCGCCGCGAGCAGGTCCGGTTCCACCAAATGGTCGCCGCGGCCGACATTGATGAGCCGGGCGCCCTTTGGCAGCATTTCGAAAAGCGGACGCGCCAGGATGCCGCGGGTCTCGGGCGTGAGGGGCAGCACGCAGATCAGGATGTCCGTTTTGCCGGCGAAGGCCGCGAGCCCATTTGAGCCTGAGAAACATTCGACCCGCTCGATCGTCTTGGGCGAGCGTGCCCAACCGCGGACAGCGAAGCCGAGATCGGCCACGGCGCGCGCGACCTCGCCGCCGAGCTCGCCCAGCCCCATGACGCCGACCGAGACGGCGCTCTTCGGCGGCGGGATGTAATAGACCCATTTCTTCTGCGGCTGGTTCTCGGCATGAAGGTCGAGCCCGCGGTAATGCCGCAGCACCGCCCAGACGCAATAGTCGCGCATGGAGACGGTGAGGCCAGGATCAACCAGTCGCGCCACCGGCACCCCACGCGGGAGGCTCCTGAGATCGAGCTGGTTGACGCCGGCGCCGAGCGACTGGATCGCCTTCAGATTGGAGAATTGGGCGAGCCCGCCCTCCGGCGGTATCCAGACCAGGATGCCGTCAACGGCGGCGGGATCCTTCACCTTCGGCCAGACCTCGATCTCGAGATCCGGCATGTGCCGCTTGAGCTCGGGGATCCACTCGTTGGGATCGTCGAGGTGGCTGCAGAAGAGCAGTTTCATTGGTCTCACCCCATCGACAAGCCGCCGTTGACCCTGAGCGTCTGGCCCGTGATGTAGCCGGCCTCGTCGGAGGCGAGGAAGGCCATGGCGGCGGCGATCTCCTCGGGCTTGCCGTAGCGGCCCATCGGCACCAGCCGGAGCGCCGATTTGAGGCCCTCGGCGTCGATCTGCCCCAGCATCTCCGTCGCGATATAGCCCGGCGAAACCGAGTTGACGGTGACCCCGTAAGGCGCCGCCTCGGCCGCGATCGGGCGCAGCATCATGATGATGCCGCCCTTGGAGGCCGCGCAGACCGAATATTTGTTGCCGCCGAAATCCGCGACCTCGGTGATGCAGGAGCCGGTGGCGATGATGCGTCCCGAGCGCCGCTGGATCATGTGCGGCAACGCCGCCCGCGCCATATTGAAGAAGCCCCTGAGGTTGATCTCGATCGAGCGCGTCCAGTCCTCCTCGGTGCTCTCGGTGAAGGGACGGTCGATGATGATGCCGGCGTTGCTCACGAGGATATCGAGCTTGCCGAAGGCCTCGATCGAGCTCTTGACCAGACGCTCGGCATCCCCGCGCTTGGAGACGTCGGCCAGCACGACCGCCGCCTCGCCGCCGAGGGCGCGGATTTCGCTCGCGACCGCCTCGGCCTTGTCGCGGCTTGCGACTCCGTTCACCACGACCTTGGCGCCGTCGCGCGCGAAGCGCAGCGCCACCTCGCGCCCGATGCCGCGGGAGCTTCCCGTTATGAGTGCCGACTTTCCCTTGAGATCCATGTTTCCCTCCTTCGACCCGCCAGAGGGCGATGTTAGAGACGTGCGACAGATCGCGCAAAGAGTTCGGGTTGCCGGGGCGGCTGGTTAGCGGATATACGGGCTCCGGGCGCCAATAACTGTCGGGAGAGATGCCGTGGCCGAAACCTGTGATGTTGCAATCATTGGGGGCGGCGCCGTCGGCAGCTCCATCGCCTACTTCCTGGCCTCCAATCCCGATTTCCGCGGCAAAGTCACGGTCATCGAGCGCGATCCCACCTACCGCTTCGCCTCCTCGGCGCTCTCGCTGAGCTCGATCCGGCTGCAATTCTCGACGCCAACCAACATCCATCTCTCCGCCTTCGGCATCGAATTTCTAAAGGGCGCCGCTCGCCACCTCGAAGTGGACGGCGAGCCCGCCAATGTCGGCTATATCGAGCGCCCCTACCTGTTTCTCGCGGGCCCCGAGGGCCGGGCGGTGCTGGAGGCAAACCACCGCACGCAGACCGAAACCGGATACGGCGGCAACATCCGGCTGCTCGACCCGGCGGAGCTTCGCGACCGCTTTCCCTGGCTCAATACCGATGGCGTGGCGCTGGGCTCGCTCGGCGTCAAGGATGAGGGCTGGTTCGACGGCTATGGCCTGCTGCAAGCGTTTCGCCGGAAGGCGCGCAGCCTCGGCGTCACTTACGTGACCCAGGAGGTGGTCGGCATCGAGCGGCGCGGGCGGCGGATCGAGGCCGTCAAGCTGGGCGACGGCACGCGTCTTGCCTGCGGCATCGCGGTCAACGCGGCGGGGCCGGGCGCCGGCAAAGTGGCGGCGCTCGCCGGCGTCGATCTCCCCGTGGAGCCGCGCCGCCGCTGCGTCTTCGTGTTCGATTGCCGCGAGAAGCTGCCGGGCTGTCCGCTCCTGATCGATGCGAGCGGCGCCTTTTTCCGGCCGGAGGGCCAGTATTTCATCGGCGGCATCTCGCCGCCGCCGGAGCTGGAGCCGGAGGTGCCGGACTTCGAGGTCAATTATTCGGAGTGGGACGATCTGATCTGGCCGCCCCTCGCAGAGCGCGTGCCCGCGCTCGCCGCGGTCAAGGTGATCAACGCCTGGGCTGGGCACTACGACTACAACACCTTCGATCATAACGGCATTTTGGGGCCGCACGTCGAGATCGACAATTTCCTGCTGGCGAACGGCTTCAGCGGCCACGGCATCCAGCAGTCGCCGGCGACCGGCCGCGGCATCTCCGAGCTGATCGCCTACGGCAAATACCGCAGCCTCGATCTCACGCCCTTCGGCCACGCGCGCATCGTGGAGAACCGGCCGGTGAAGGAGATCAACGTCGTCTGATCAGCGCGCGCGGCGCGCGGCAAACACTCACAGCACCTTGCGCACGATGTGGCGGCGGTTCTTGGTGAAGGGGCGAACCTCCTTCGTCCAGCGGCCGAGCTCGCCCGCTTCGGCCCAGGCGGCGCTGGTGAGCACATCGGGGCTGTCGATCTCGTAGACCGCCGTATATTTCGGCATGCCCTCGCCGGTCAGCTGCTTTTTCTCGCCGCCGACGATGAAACTGGCCGGCTCCGTGCGCAGCCGGATGGCGGCGCGCACGCCCGGCACCTTCAGCAGGTTCGGCAGGTGCTCGCGGTCATAGACCTCGTTGAAGAGCGCCTCCTTCTCCGGCGCCACGTCCATGCTGACGATGAGTACGT
>DATMMM010000036.1:0-4030 GCA_035569735.1 Allostellaceae bacterium
CGCGAATACATCCCGCGCATCAAGGCGGCGGCGCCGGACGCGCCCCTGGTCGTGCACTTTCACAACGACCTCGGGCTTGGCGCCTGGAACACCGTGATGGCGCTCGGCTCCGGGGCGGAGGTGTTCACAACGAGCGTCAACGGCATCGGCGAGCGCACCGGCAATGCGCCGATGCACCAGGTGCTCATGCAGTTGCGCTACCTCTTCGGCATCGAGATCCCAAACTTCAAGTACGAAAAGCTGCGCGATCTCGCCCGCCATCTCGAGCGGGTGACGGGCATCCCCGTGCAGCCGACAGAGCCTGGCATCGGCTTGAACGTCTTCACGCACGAGTCCGGCATCCACACCGCGGGCATGCTGATTCACCCAGCCATCTATCAGTTCCTGCCCCCGGCGGACATGGGTGCCAAGGTCGACTATGTGTACGGCAAGCATTCCGGTGCGGTAGTCATCGAGCACGCGCTCCGCGAGGCAGGGATACGTCCAGAGCCGGAGCTCGTGGCGAAGGTGCTGGGCGAGGTCAAGCGCGTGCGCGAGGAGCGCGCCGAGCAGGCCGACTTCTCAGACTTCCACCGCCGCTACTACGAGCACCTGGGGCATATGGGGCTGAGTGCCGAAGAGGTCGTCGACATCGCTCGTGCCCTCAGTGCCCAGACAGCGTGATGGCGACCACGACGCGCCGCGAAACCGCGACCCACGAGGAGTACCTCCAGCTCCACCGCTGGATGACAATGGCCAAGGCGCTCGACAACCGTATGCACATCCTGGTCAAGCAGGGCCGCGCGCCGTTCGTCGGGTCGAGCCGAGGCCACGAGGGCATCCAGGTCGCATCCACTGCGGCGATCGGGCCGGATGACTGGCTCGTTCCCCATTACCGCGGGCTGGCGAACGCGATCGTCCGCGGGCTCACGATGAAGGAGTGGATGCTGGCGGTGTTCGCGAAGGCGGCCGACCCGCTCTCCGCCGGCCGCAACATTCCCGGTGGCTGCTTCAGCTACCACAAGCTGAAGATCGCCCCGGTCTCACAGGTGGTCGCCAGCTGGATACCGAAAGCCTCAGGCATCGCCTACGCATCGAAGCTGTCGGGCGACGGCGCCGTCACCCTGTGCACGTTTGGCGATGGCGCCACGAGCCAGGGCGACTTTCACGAAGGCGTGAACTTCGCCGCCGCCCACAAGCTGCCCGTGGTGTTCATCTGCGAGAACAACGGCTACGCGATCTCGGTCCCGATCAGGCTCCAGATGGCCAACCCCGATGTCGCCGACAGGGCCCGAGGCTACGGGATCGTGGGGGTGACCGTCGACGGCACGGACGTTCCGGCCGCGTACGCCGTTTGCAGGGAGGCGGTCGAGCGAGCTCGACGCGGGGAAGGGCCCACCCTCGTCGACGCCAAGATCTGGCGCATCAACTCGCACACCTCGGAGGACAACCAGCTCAAATACCGCAGCAAGGAGGAGATTGCCGACGCGGCCGAGCACGACCCGCTCGAGCGATTCCGGACCTGGTTGATCGAGCGGGGCTGGATTTCCACCGAGGATGCGGATGGTCTCCAGGCCGTTTGCGACCAGGAGGCATCGGATGCGGCCGACTGGGCCGAGCTGCAGCCGGACCCGGTTGCTGAAGACGCACTTACGAACCTCTTCGCCTGAGCCCAACCCGGCTCACCACGTCTACAACTCGGTGCCCCGAAGATAGACTGACTTCGACTGGGCCCCGTGGACAAGAAAGAATCGTTACCCCCTGACTCTGCTGACTCGCCTGACCTTTCCGGCGACGTGGAATCGCTGCTGCCCGATCTGCCCGAACCCGAAGTGGCGGCCACGGTTCCTCCGGAGCCTGCCGCGCCTGCGAAGGACGCCGTGCGCGCCACGGCGGAGCAGCCTGTAATCGAGGCCAAGATCTCCGAGCCTGCGACCTCTGACGAGCCCGAGAAAGCGTCCGAGCCGCCCGCAACGGCGGCCTCGGAAACCACCGACCCCGACCAACCCAAGCCCGCGCTGCCCATGCAAAAGCCTCTGCCGGCTTGGGCCCAAACGGTCCCTGAGTCCGGCGAGGACAGCACGGTCGCCGAAGGCAACGGCGAGGGGCCGGCGCCGGCGAAACGGATGCAAAAGCCGACGCCCAACTGGGCGAAGACCGTGCCGGAAGCGGCAGCGCCGACGGTCGAGGCGGAGCCGGTCGACGCCGACGCCAAGCCCGCGGTGCCGATGGCGAGGGAGGCGCCCGCCTGGGCGGAGACGATCCCGGAGCCGGCCGGTTCTGCGGAGCCGGTGGAGACCGCGGAGCCGGTGGAGATGGAGGCCGAGCCTCCGGCAACCGCGGCTCCGCCTCCAGCTGAACCCATGCATCCCGCGGCCGTAACTACGCCCCCTGCTGCCGTCAGCGCCCCGCCTCCTGCTGCAACCGCCCCGCCCGCTCCAACCGAACCTGAGATGCAAGAAGAGGAGGAGGCGGAGGAGGTGCACACGGAGGCTGCGCCCGCCGCACCGATCACCCCATCGTGGCCGGTGACAACGACGCCGCCGGCACGCTCCAAGAGCGATGTCTGGCCGGCCGACCCGCCCACCGAGCCGGCGATGCCTGCCTGGGGTCGATCGCCATCGACCAGGCCCGAGCCTCCTGTGCCCGATGCATGGCCGCCCGAACCTCCGACTGAACGTGCGATGCCGGTTTGGTCGCCATCCGACACGGTCCAGTCGGACACGTCACCCGTCGCCCCCCGCGACACCGTGCCTCCGGCCGCGAGCAGCCAACCCGCGCCAACCCCCGCGCCGCCCGCACCAGCGCCACCGCCGGCGGCGCCCGCGGCAAAACCTGCGCCGCCCGCACCAGCGCCACCGCCGGCGGCGCCCGCGCCAGCACCCCCACCGACAACCGCGCCGCCGGCAGCAACGGACGCGTGGCCCGAGCCACCGGCACCTGCGCCCGCAGCAGCTGCACCTCTGGCATCTGTTCCACCAGCGCCGGCTGCTCCTCCGGCTGCCGCTGCCGTGCCCGCGCCGCCCGTTCCGCCCGCGCCGCCGCCGCCGCCGCCGCCCGCGCCTCCGGCGCCAGTGGCTCCCCCCGCACCCGCCGCGCCCGCTGCACCGGCTGCCGCCCCGTCAGCGTTCGACACGGAATGGCCGGGCGCAGTGCCGGTGCCCGCGTGGGCTCCGCAGATTCACATGGGCTCGACGCCACCTGTTCCCGCGCCGGCGCCGGCGGTTCAGCAGCCACCCGCTCAGGCGGCCCCGCCGCCCCCGCCACCCCCACCGCCGCCGCCTCCGCCTCCGGCCGCTCCAGCCGCTGCGGCGCCGGCCGCACCGCAGCCCGGCGCACCTGCGCAGCCAGGGCAAGGCACATCGTGGTCCGTGGTCGAGCAGCGGCGCGTGGACGCGAACATCACCAGGGTCGTGCCCACGACCGACGACAAGGCCTACGCGGAATGGTTCGCGTGGGCGAAGCGTGGCGGCGCCAAATCGCCTGCATGCCACTCGGCGGCGCAGGGCGCATTCCGCGCGCTTTCGACTGGGCACGACGTGGCGACCGCGGTCAAATGGGCCACTGCCGCGATGTCGAGCCCGCCGGTAGCCGTCGACGCCGGGCGCCAGGCCTACTGTGCCTGGTACTCGCTCGCGAACATCGACATGAAGCTGGACAACGCACGCGCGCACCTCTTCGCCACCGGCGCGGTCAGGGCTCTCGATGCCGGGGCGGACGCGACCGCCGCCCACAATGCGGGAGCCGCTGCCGCCGGCCTCAGGAGATAGCCGGCTAGCTGTCGAGGCGGTTGAGCGCCTCGATTAATTGCTTTCGAGGCGCCTCAGCGCCTCTTCAGTATCGATCTCGCCTCGAGCCACCTGTTCCATCAGCTCCACCCGAGTCGGCGCAGCCGCGCCCGCGGGCCGGTCGATGCCGATCTTGCCGAGCAGCGCGTCGAATCGAGCCCGCGCCGTCGGGTAGCTGACGCCGAGATGACGCTCGAGCTCCTTCATGTTTCCGCGCGATGCGAGGAAGACACGCAGCGTCTCGCGGTCCTCATTGGTGAGAA
>DATMMM010000037.1:0-3367 GCA_035569735.1 Allostellaceae bacterium
TTCGTGCCGCGCCAGCAGGGACCCGCCCAGTCGCAGGGCAAGCCATAGGACGGGGAACCTCATGAGTGCGCTCGACAGCAACCCGGAGATCGGCGCGGAGGAAACGCGGCTCGGTGAGCGCGGCCCTCGCCTGGTCGCGGACAATACGGGCCTCATCGCCACCAATCTCGGCAAGAGCTTCAAGCGCCGCCCGGTGCTGCGCGACGTGAACGTCTCCGTGCAAAGGGGCGAGGCAGTCGGATTGCTCGGGCCGAACGGCGCCGGCAAGACCACCTGCTTCTACATCATCACCGGATTGATCGCGCCCGACGTCGGCACCATCCAGCTTGACGGCCAGAACATCACGGAACTGCCGATGTACCGCCGAGCCCGTCTCGGCATCGGATATCTGCCTCAGGAGGCCTCGATCTTCCGCGGGCTCTCGGTGGAGAGCAACATCCGCGCCGTGCTCGAGGTGGTCGAGCCCGTACACGAAACGCGGGAAGCCATGCTGGACGAGCTGATGGCGGAGTTCCGCATCTCGCACCTGCGACGGGCGCCGGCGCTGGCGCTCTCGGGTGGCGAGCGGCGGCGCGTCGAGATCGCCCGGGCGCTGGCGGCCCAGCCGCACTTCATCCTGCTCGACGAGCCGCTCGCCGGTATCGATCCGATCGCGGTCGCGGACATCCGCGATCTCGTCGCCCACCTCAAGGATCGCGGCATCGGTGTGCTGATCACCGACCACAATGTCCGCGAGACCCTCGAGATCGTCGACCGCGCCTACATCCTCCACGAGGGCCGCGTGCTCATGGAAGGGGAGCCTCGGGAGATCGTCGCCGACGAGAGCGTCCGCCGCGTCTATCTGGGCGAGCGGTTCAGCCTTTAGGCACGTCTCGCGCGCTTAGTCCCTCGCCTTTTCTCGGGTGCGCCGCACCGCCGCACCTGCCTAAAGGGCTGGCAACCTACGACTTTTTCGGGTCGGTTAACCGGGCCTCAACTAGTTGGCCCGATCTTTGCTTCCATGATCCGCTCCCGGCGATAAACTGCCGCCATGGCAGTGACCCAACGGCTCGACCTGCGCCAGGCGCAGAGCCTGGTGATGACGCCGCAGCTGCAGCAGGCGATCAAGCTCCTGCAGCTCTCCCAGACCGAGCTTGCCGCCTTCGTGGACCAGGAGCTCGAAGGCAATCCGCTGCTGGAGCAGGACGAAGCTCTGGCCGACGGGGCGGCGGTCGAGCCGCCGCAGCTCGAAGCGGAGGCCGAAGCCGAGACCAGCCTCGCGGCCGAGGTGCGCGAACAGTGGACGGACGCCGCCGGCAGCGAGGGCGAGGGCAATCTCGACCTCGGCGGGGATCCCGCCGCCTGGCAGCCGACGCACTCCCGCGCCGCCGCCGAAGAGGATTTCCCGGGTCTCGACCAGACGCTGACGCGGGCGCAGACCTTGCGCGAGCACCTGATGGACCAGATCCGCGTCGATCTGCCGGCGCCGGCGGACCGTCTGATCGCGCACCACCTGCTCGACCTCGTGGACGAGGCGGGTTACGTCCAGGGCGAGCTTGCGGATGTCGCGGAGCGGCTTGGCGCCGAGCCCGCCGAAATCGAGCGCGTGCTCCTGCGGCTCCAGCATATGGACCCGCCCGGCGTGTTCGCGCGCAATCTCGCGGAGTGCCTGGCACTGCAGCTGCGCGAGCGGGATCGACTCGATCCCGCGATGCAGGCGCTGCTCGATCACTTGCCGCTGCTCGCGAGCCGCAATCTCGCCGAGCTCGTCCGGGTGTGCGGCGTCGACGCCGAGGACATCCAGCAGATGGCGGCGGAGATCCGCTCGCTCGACCCGAAGCCGGGCCTCGCCTTCGATCCCGCGATCGCCGATCCGGTGATCCCCGACGTGCTGATGCGCAGCGACGGCGAAGGCGGCTGGATCGTCGAGCTCAATACGGACGCTCTGCCGCGCGTGCTGGTCAACAACGCCTATTACGCCCAGGTGTCGCGGGGCGCGCGCGGCAAACCCGACCGCGAATACCTGAGCGAGCGCTTCCAGGCGGCGAATTGGCTGGTCAAGGCGCTGCACCAGCGCGCGACCACGATCCTCAAGGTTTCCCGCGAGATCGTGCGCCAGCAGGACGGGTTTTTCCGGCACGGCATCCAGCATCTGAGGCCGCTGGTGTTGCGCGACATCGCGGCCGCCATCGCGATGCACGAGAGCACGGTCAGCCGGGTCACCAGCAACAAGTTCATGGCCAGCCCACGCGGCATGTTCGAGCTGAAATATTTCTTCACCTCGTCGATCGCCGCGACCAACGGTAACGCCGCGCTCTCCGCCGAGACTGTACGCTTCCGTATCAAGGCGCTGATCGACTCCGAGCGCAGCGACGGCGTCCTCTCGGACGATCAAATCGTGGATATCCTGATCAAGAACGGCGTCGATATCGCGCGGCGGACGGTGGCGAAATACCGCGAGGGCATGCGGATTCCATCTTCGGTGCAGCGTCGACGCGAGAAGACGCTGCGCATCTAAAAACGCGCGGGTGAACCTAAAAAAATTTGGCGCCGGATCGACTGGCCCCGACCAGGCGCTTCGCGAACGCGGAACAAGTCAAGCGGGAGGTGTGCTTGACTCGCTCTGGACCCGCTCCTAAGGTCTGGCGCTTCGGACAACCGGCAAGCCGTTGAAGGCAAGAATCGTCGCGTGGTTGGAACCGGTTAAGATCCTCGAATGCACATCACCGTAACCGGCAAGCAGATCGACGTGGGCGATGCATTGCGCCGTCACACGCAAGCGGCGATCGAGAACATCGCGGAGAAATATTTCGGCAATGCCCTCGAAGCCCATGTGGTGTTCTCGCGCGAAGCACATCTCATACAATGCGACCTGCAGGTCCATGTCGGCCGCGGCATCCTCGTGCGCAGCGAGGCGGATGCGAACGAGGCTTATGCCGCCTTCGATATCGCGGCCGAGCGCATCGACAAGCGGCTGCGGCGCTACAAGCGGCGCCTGCGCGATCACCACGCCCACGATAAGGAGCGCGAGCGCGCCGAGCCGCTCGGCCGCACCTACGTTCTGCAGCCCGGCGACAACGAGGATGCGCCTCCGCCCGAAGACGAGCATCCGCAGGCCATGGTGATCGCCGAGATGGAAACGCCGATCCCGCAGCTCTCGGTCAGCGAGGCGGTGATGCGGCTCGATCTCGCGGATCTGCCCGCGCTGATGTTCCGCAACAGCGCGCGCGGCTCGCTCAACGTCATCTATCGCCGCCGCGACGGCAATATCGGGTGGATCGACCCGGGTCTGCCGCGCCAGCGCCGGCGCAACGCATCGTCCTGACAAGAAGTCAAGGCAACACGCCCATGGATATCGCCGATTTGCTCGGGCCAGGAGCCATCGTCG
>DATMMM010000038.1:0-5116 GCA_035569735.1 Allostellaceae bacterium
TCGCAACGGTGAGATCGGCGGCTTGTTCCAAACGATGCAAATCGACACGAAAATATTCGAGCCGGTCGGCGAGGCCGGCCTCCAGGATCAGGTGCGCGCGCTCGCGCACCGGGGCTGCGGTCAATAGCGACAGCGCCGCAATCGTGTCGGAACGCACGGCTGCCGATCAATAATTCTCGAGCGCACGGCCGAGCGGGTCGGTCAAGGGGCGCGGTTCCGGCGCGTAATAGCCGGCGGCACGCTTGGCGTTGATCTCCACGTGAGCGTCGGGCGGCACCAGCTCGTCCGGGATTGGAACCCGCTCCACGATCTCGATGCCTTGGGATTCCAGCGCGTCATGCTTCATGTCGCTCATGGAAATAAAGCGGTCGAGCCGCCGCAAACCGAGCCAATGGATCGGATCGGGCATCAGTTGCTGGAACCGGGCGTCCTGCACCCCGGCCACGCATTCGGTGCGCTCAAAATAAGTTGAGGCCTGATCGCCGCCCTCCTGGCGCTTGCGGGCATTGTAGACCAGGAATTTCGTGACCTCGCCGAGCGCGCGGCCCTCTTTGCGATTGTAGACCACGAGGCCGGCGCCGCCCTCCTGGGCGGTGGCGACGCAGACCTCAATGCCGTGGGCGAGATAGGGCCGACAGGTGCAGATATCCGAGCCGAACACGTCGGATCCGTTGCATTCGTCGTGCACGCGGCATGCGAGCTTGCGCGTGGGATCGGGGATGGCGGCGAGATCGCCGATGCAATAGATGGTGATGCCGCCGATGGGCGGCAGGAACACCTTGAGATCGGGGCGCGTGACCAGCTCCGCGAACATGCCGCCCGTGTATTCGAAGAGGCCGCGGCGCAGATCGCTCTCGCTCACGCCGAAGCGCTCGGCGATGCCCGGCAGGAACCACACCGGCTCGATCGCCGCTTTGGTCACACGAACCGCGCCGCTCTTCAGCAGAATGCTTCCGTCGGGGCGCAGCCGTCCGGCGTCGATCGCCTGCCTGAGCTCCGGCATTTGAATGTGCGCTTTGGTGATCGCGATGGTCGGCCTGATGTCCCAGCCTTCGGCGAGCTGGCCCGCGAACACATCGGCGACCAGATGGCCCCAGGGATCGAGCGAGACGATCTTGTCGACGCTGGCCCATTGCGGATGTGGACCGATCTTCTCCACCGGCGTCGTGTTCGTGAGATCGGGCACGTGAATCGGGCTGAGCTTCCCCGCGGTAATGGCCAACGCGCGGTAGATGGCAAATGCGCCCGCATGCGCCCCGATCACGTTTCGGCGGTCCTTGGCCGAGGACGCGATCAGGGGGCCGCGCTCCGATGCAGTCGACGCCCCCCAGTGCATCGGGGGCGGCGTCCGACCGGCGGTCGGATGCGAGGTCAGGATGATGTGCCGTTTCATGCTGGTAAAAACTCGATGTTGAGCGAGACTAGCATAATAGATCGGGAAAGGTCGATTTCGCCCGGATCGGGGATTGACGACAGACTGCGGGCCGCCCAGGTAAAAAAAGATTAATCCGGCGCGAAAGGCGCGGATATGAACGAAATCGGCACGACGAACTCGGTCGCGCGGAGCGCCCTCGGCGCCCCCGCCACCAGCATCGTCCGCGCGATCCTTCTGGGCGAGCGTATCGATACCCGCGGGCTCGAGGATCCGGAGCCGCTGGCGACCGCTCCCCTCGCGCTCAGATGCGAGCCCAGTGGCATCGCCGTGCTGTTCCGCTACGGCGTCGTGGCTTTATTCGAGGTAAGCCCGAGCGAGGAGCGCCGATTCATCGACCGACTGATGCCGCGTGTCATCGAGCCTTACGATCCGCCCGAGATCGACGAGCTGCGCGTTGCGATCCGCGCGGACGCCGAAGAGCAGATGGGGGTCGACGGAACGCTCACGCTCAGAGATCTCTCCGTCGAGCGCGCGCAACTAGTCGCGGATGCGCTGGCCAAGAGCCTCGTGCTGGCGCATTACGAGACGCGCATCGCGTCCGTCTTCGACCGGATCGAGCCGCTCGCGGCCTCGTTGCGGCGGCGCGGCCGGCCGGGCGCGCAGGGCCGCTTCCTGCTCCGGCATATCGGCAACGTGCTCAGCGTACAGCACAAGATGGTGGGTCGCGTCGAAACCGGAGAGAAGCCCGAGGTGTTGTGGGATCACCCGGCGCTGGAGCGGCTCTACATCCGTCTCGCCGACGAATACGAGCTGCGCGAGCGGGAACGCGCGCTCGAGCGCAAGCTCGAGGTGATCTCGCGGACGGTCGAGACCTTGCTCGACCTGGTGACGCAAAACCGCAACCTCCGGGTCGAATGGTACATCGTGGGATTGATCGTGATAGAGGTGGTGCTCTCCATCTATTTCTCGGTATTCAAGTAGCCTCGGCGGCCAAAATCGCGCGCGCTTCTTCCGCCGTTCGCTCGATACGGCCGCCGGCATCGATCCGGTGCCAAGCTATCGGGCCCGAATCAAGGGTGGTTTGGCGGCGCATCACCGCGACAGTCGCGTCGGAGGCGTCGTGCTCGCGGCGTTCGATGCGTCGCGCCAGAACCTCCGGCGCCGCCTCGAGCCAGAGTCCCGTGAACGCGATGCCTTTCAAGCGCGCCACTTCGCCGATCGCCTGCCGCTCGTCTGGCCGGAGAAAGACGGCGTCCGCCAGCACGGCATAGCCGGCGGCGATTGTCTCGGCCGCCTCCTCCGAGAGCATGAGATAAGCCCGCTCGCTCACCGCCGGTTCGTAAGCGGCGCCCGGCAGGCGCGTCTCCGGTGACACGCCCAAACTCCGCTTGCGCAGCACGTCGCTGCGCAGGATCCGCGCGCCCGGGACCGGGCCGAGCACGGGCGCCAGCGCATGAGCAAGGCTCGTCTTGCCGGTGCCGCTCAAGCCGCCGATCGCGATCAGCCGGGGCGCGCGGGGGGTCAGCAGCTCGATGGCGAGTGCCAGGTACGCTCCCGATTCCTCCGCAAGATCGCCGGCTTTCTCGGCGGAGCATTGGCGCATTGCGGCGGCGGCGGTGACGTGAGCGCGGATCCCTGCCCGCAGCGACAGGAACAGCGGCAGCGCCGCGAGCCCGCCCTGATCCTCGGTCCGGTCGAGGTAGCGGTTGAGCACGCGATTGCCGAGCTCGTCGTGGCCGCGGTGATGCAGGTCCATCAGCAGGAACGCGAGATCGTAGAGCACGTCGATCATCGCGAGCTCGTCGCTGAACTCGATCGGGTCGAAGAGCGTGGGCTTGCTATCGATGAGGCAGATGTTGCGCAAATGCAGGTCGCCATGACAGCGGCGCACTTTCCCGACCGCGCGGCGGCGGTCGAGGAGCGGCGCGAGCCTCCCGAGAGCGCTCGCCTGCGCGTTCTTGAGCGTGCTCACCGCGTTCGCGTCCAGCAATCTGCCCGCGCGGCCCAAATTGGCCTCGATGTCCTGGATCAGCGCAGAGAGCGCAGTACTGTCGCCGCGGTCGTGAGCCACCTCGGCGGCGCGGTGGAATTCTGCGATCTCATCGGCGAGGTCGCGCATCAAGACCGGCGTAAGACAAGCGATCTCGGCGAGCCGATCGAACAACGCCCCCTGATCGAACCGCCGCATTTCCAAAAGCCATTCGACCGGCTCGCCGGCGCCATTCAGCATGAGGCGGCCGTCCTGTTCGCGGGTCACCGCGTGCAGCCTCCGATAGAGCATCGGAGCCAGGTGGCGGCCCCGCTCGAGCTCGGCCTCGCAATAACGCTTGCGCAGAGCCAGGGTGGAGTAATCGAGGTAGGAAAACGCCCCGGCGCGCTTCATCTTGAACGCGCGCGCACCCACCAGAAAGATCAACGAAGCCTGCGTGTCCAGGCGGTCGACGGTGGCGCCGGGCTCACCGTAGCTCGCGGGCTGCGAGAGAAGGGCCGCGATCTCTTGCTCCGCCGCTCCACTCATCCCGCCGGACCCCAAGGGCGGCGAGCAGAGGGCGCGGCCCCGATGGGCCTACGACCGGCGCTTAGTCCGTTTCCGGGTATTCCACCGGCAAAGGCGCCTTCACCGCGTGGATTTCCGGCGGTGCTTCGGCGGCAAGCCGATCCGCCTCGTGGTGCAAACCGAGCCAACGCAGTTTCTGTATCCGCCGCCGGCGCAGAAAGTTGTCGTCCGCTGAATCTCGTCTTCCGGTGAGCCCGTCCATCTCTGTCGTCTCCTTTGGCGCCTCGGTGGTTTCTTAGAACTGAAACAATGAACAAGTGGCATCGATCAGACCCTAGGATGAACTGGGTTACCGATTTGCTCATTTTCAACGGGATGCCGAAAAAATTTTCGGCCCTCTTCTTTCGCATTGCACGCGCTGCACTGCCGCATCTTAACGCGGAGCCCGCGCAACTCGGCGCGATCTAGGCTCGAGACGAGATCGCGAACGATGTTGCGATGTAGCGAAGGATCTGCTCGACGCAGCCGTCGATCGATTCTCGCGTGGTGTCGACGACGAGCGCGGCGCTCTCTGGCGGCTCGTAGGGCGCGGAGACGCCGGTGAACTCCGCGATCTCCCCCGCGCGCGCGCGCCGATAGAGCCCCTTGGGATCGCGCCGCTCGCAAGTCTCGAGATCCGCTCGGATGTAAATCTCGTGGAATGCCTCGCCGCCGGCTTGGCGCGCGCGCGCGCGGTCGGCTCGATAGGGCGAGATGAAGGCAGTGATGCAGAGAATGCCCGCGTCCGCGAAAAGCGCCGCCACCTCGCCCACGCGCCGGATGTTCTCAACTCGATCCTCGGGCGAGAAGCCGAGGTTCGCATTGAGGCCGCTGCGCACGTTGTCGCCGTCCAGCACGTAGACGGCATAGCCCCTGCGGAAGAGATGCTGCTCCAGCGCCATCGCGAGCGTGGATTTTCCAGCGCCGGAAAGTCCTGTAAACCACAGTATCCCGCCGCGATGACCGAACCGCTCGGCGCGGCTGGCGCGCGTCACCTGGTGATCGACGGGCGTCAGGTTCTCGGGCTTGAGCCCCACGGCACCGCGCTGGTTCGGATGGTCGCGCAGGGAGGCAAGACCGCCCGCCACCGTCTCGCCGTTCGCGCGCAGCACGAAACGGCCCGTGCGCGGCAGCCGCGCGTGCTCGTCGAGCGCCAGGAGAGCGCGGCTCCGCAACACGACCTCGGCCACCTGGTCTCGCTGCAC